>CANETR010000282.1 GCA_947441325.1 Saprospiraceae bacterium | reverse complement strand
TGGAAATCAGCAAAGTTTGCATCTACGCTACTTTCGTCAATTTTTGCCGATAATCTGACCATTCGGTGATTCTCATCGAGCCAAATTTTTACATTTCCATTTGCAGAGGCCGTGTTTTTATTGCTATTTATTTTAGCTTCCAAAACATAAAAGGCAGAGTCGGTAGATACTTCAAAATCAAGACCTTCCTGCATAACAGGGTTCCCTGCCAAAAGATTTTCAATTTCATTAAATCCGAAAGGAATCGGCATTTTGTTCTTTACAGATTCAAAAGTTTCTACAATGTATTGATTGTCCTGTCGGTTAAGCACTTCAATTCTGTCTGGAGACATTCTAACACGAAGTCCCTCGACGCTGATTTTTTGTACCTTCAACCAAATGATGCTATCCTGCCTGATTCTAAGATTAACTGTGAAAGAAACATTTTGATCCTTGCTCTCGAATTTCACTTTAGCCTTGGCAGCTAACCAATCATAACTGTAACTGTTTTCCTCCATTTTTTGAAGGAGAAACTTTGCTGAGCGTTTTTTTAGATTGCTATTGTATTGAACATTCGATGCTGTTTTGCAGGAAAACAAAAAGAGCATAATGCCCAAAACTAAAGCAAAGCTTTTTATATAATTGAAATTCATCTTATTCGGGCTTTTTGTTTTCGATTTTCATATTCAGTTTTTCAGAACTACAGCCTTTTTCTTTAGCCTGTTTCCAATGTAAAAGCGCAGCATCCTGATCATTTAACCAATAATGAATATCGCCATAAAGTTCCAAAACATAGGGGTCATTTAATGCACCCTCATTCATAATCCTTTCTGTAAGCTGTTTAGCCTCTGTGTATTTTGCTTTGTTGCAAAGAAGCTTTGCTTCCAATGATTTGTAAGTCAGATTTTTAGAATCCGAAACAGAAAGTTTTGTTATGATATCTTCGGCACTTTTGCTTTCATTGTTTCTAAGCATAGAAGATGCCAGATGAAATTGAACATTCATATCTGTCGATTTTTTTGCATCGTTGAATGCCGCATCTGCCTTGCTATCGCCTTGTGCCTTGTATGCCTCGCCAAGAGCACTCTTGCAGCGTGCATGCAGTTGTTCATCACTCAATGACATATCAGCTGCTCTTTTCAGAAACTTTTGAGCTCCTTTAAAATCGCCACAGCGAAGCAGTGCAAAACCTCTGTAATATTGGCTCATAGCCTGATCTGGATATAAGTCGGCAAATTGTAAAGATTTTTCTAAGAGGAGGTCACCTTTGCCTGCTTTAAGGGTCGATTCGAGTAATAACAACCATGGCTCTATCTTGCTTTTATCCCATTTTGTGTAAGATTCAAAGGCAATAGCAGCCTCCGCATAGCGGGATTTGTACAGTAATAATTTGCCTAAAGGCAGATGCACTGCAGGATTTTCCGGGTCCAGTCGGGCAAGGCTTTGCGATAGTTCCAGGATTTGATCGCTGTATTTTTGTGCTTTCGAAGCCAATACATCATTCAAGAGAGGATTTAAGGCATTGAGTTTCGAATCAGTCGACTGTCGGTTATCTTCGAAAAGGCTTTTCAAAGCGCTGAGGTACCTGCTGGTATCGCCATTTACCCTGAAAATGTCGAGCATTTCAATATTTGCACTTGCATTTGTCGGGTCATTCTTTAGCACTTTGTCATAGTACTTCGAAGCTTCCTCAGTTTTCCCGTTTTTCTTGTAGTAATTTGCCAGAAGCAATACATAGGCACTTTCATTAGGAAATTTTTCAATGAGCTGCTGCAATTCCTGAATCCCCTTTTTTTCTTTTCCGCTTTCGAGATACAACCTATATTTATACCCAAAAATTTCGGGATTAAGACCAACTCTTTTTTCTAAATTACTATAAACCTTGATGGCAGACTCATTGTCTCCGGCATTTGCCCAAGTGTCGGCACATTTGAAATAAAGCGATTTGTCATCAGGATATAATTCAATCAATTTGGCATATAAAGCGGCAGCTTTGCTCTGCTCACCTTTTTTATCAAGTAGTTTTGAAAAGAAATCAACGTATAAAACACTTTTTTTATCAAGGTTCACTGCGTTTTCAGCATGTACATAAGCCTGCTGGAACTGATTGAGTTCGTTTGACAAAACAGCAATTTCATAGCTCGCCATGTGATTTTTCGGATCTTTCTGCAAAACTTCCTGGAAACCTGTCAAGGCATCCTGCTTTTTACCCAATATTTTCTCTCTTGTTGCCTCAATAAAAAGCTTCTCAAGCATTATTTCCTGTTCGCTTGGGCGCTCATCAGTTGGCTTTTGAGCAGGCTGTTGCGCAATTGTAAGAAAGGGTAGAAAAGCAAAAAGACAAATTGTCAGATAGTTCATAGATAGATTTTAATAAGCAGCAGCAAAAATCGGGCTAAATTCCTTTCTGTTTAGATTTGAGATGGGAGACAAGAGATTAGAGACAGGATAAATCTAACATCTCCAATCTAACGTCTCCAATCTGATTTAATTTTTCTTTACCGAAAAGTCTCCTAAGCTTAACTCCTCTGGCTTACCAAAAAGTTCAACTGAACTGCCGAGCATTGTATTTTCGAGTACTTCATAGGAAATTTTACAGGCATCCTGAATCAGACTTTTTGAAATAACTGAATTGTTGATGCGGCAGGCCCTTCCGATTGTAACATGTGGGCCGATGACCGAATTTTTGATTACTGCGCCCGATCCGATATGCACTGGCGGAATAATTGTAACATTAGTAAGTTTTGCATCGCTTGCAATCAGGGCCGAATCGGGTTTGATTTCCAAAACCCTGCTGTTGGCATAAATTACAGCATCTTTATTGCCACAGTCGAGCCATTCCGAAATGCTATGCGTTGAAAATTTAGTGCCCTTGCGTTTCATGTTTTCCAAGGCATTGGTAAGCTGATACTCACCTTTTTCGCGAATGTCATTATCAATAAGATATTGCAGCTCATCGCGCAGGTAACCTGCATCCTTGAAATAATAAATTCCTATGATGGCAAGGTCTGAAACGAAGGTGTCGGGTTTTTCGACAAAATCGGTGATATGTCCTTTTTCATCGAGTTTTACAACACCAAATGCCGAAGGGTCGCTCACCTGTTTTACCCAAATGATGCCCTCCTGATTGCTGTCGAATTTAAAATCGGCTTTGAACAATGTATCGGCAAAGGCAACAATCACAGGCCCGCTCATCGATTCCTTTGCGCAAAGTATAGCATGTGCAGTTCCCAACTGCTCTTTCTGATAGTAGATACTGCCCTTGGCACCTAGACGCTCGGCTAATGAAACCAACTGCTTTTCTACTGCAGTGCCAAAATCGCCGACGATATAAGCAATTTCATCAATTTTAGAACCATAAGCTTTGGCTAAATCTTCAACCAAATGCTGAACAATGGGTTTTCCGACGACGGGAACCAGGGGTTTGGGCACGGTGATTGTGTGTGGACGCAAACGCGTACCGCGACCGGCCATAGGGATGATTATTTTCATATTTTTCAGTGGTTTATTATTTCAGCTGTAAAAATAGTGAATTATTAGTGATTTTGAAAAGGGATTGGGAAATTATGGTTTCTTCATTTTGGGACAAAGTTCTATCTGTGGTTAATTTTATTTTTCACCACGGATGTTCTTCAATCTGCACGGATGTCACAGATCTTTGCAGATTTTTTTAAAAGGTTTTAGCCTTAAAAAAAAACAACAGCATTTGAGCGTGGGCTTTTAACCTCGCCTCATATCCGCGAAAATCCGCATTATCTGTCAAGGACAAAGTCCTATCCGTGGTTAATATTATTTCACCACAGATGTTCTTCAAACAACACAGATATCACTGATCTTCGCAGATTTTTTTCTGATTCCTTCAGAATGCGCTGATTTTCCGCAGGCACAGTAATCCGCTTAAATCCGTTTTGGTAAGAGCAATCCGCAACCCTATATCTGCGAAAATCCGCATTATCCGCCGAGGACAAAGTCCTATCCGTGGTTAATATTATTTCACCACAGATGTTCTTCAAACAGCGCGGATGTCACAGATTTTCGCAGATTTTTAAAAGGCTTTAGCCTTTAAAAAAACAACAGCATTTGAGCGCGGGGTTTTAACCTCGTCCAAAACCGCCACTGACCAATTCCTACCCATGCTAATATGCTCATCTTGGCTATTATTGCAGTATCATTAGGGATTTTTTTGCCAAGTTGCAAATATTTTTTCGTCTAAAAATTATTGTACAATTATATGATAATAAATGAATT
>CANETR010000281.1 GCA_947441325.1 Saprospiraceae bacterium | reverse complement strand
CGATTGGGTTCATCTGGTGTAGGTAAGGAATGCCCGAACCGAACATGTGCATTACCATATTTGCTAAATAAATCACAGCAATTGCACCAGTAGCGGTCATTACAATTGATTTAAACTTCTCCGTCGGTTTGATGATGCCAGTTCTGTAGAGTACCAACATTGTGAAAAGTGCCAGCATTGTAAGTAATACAGCATTGATTACTACACCTGGATATAAAACTTTTGCATAAATACCAGAAATGGTACCCAATGCCAAACCTTCGAAAGCAGCATATAGTGGTGCTGTAATAGGTGCAGAAGTAGGACGGAAAGATGCTACGAGAACGGAAATCAAGCCACCAATCACGCCAACCCACATAAACATAGGATTGGGGTTAATGGCTGAAATAAAACCAGTACCCAATAGAATAGCACCCATGATGAGCGATTTGTTAACTGCTCCGGATACGGTCATATGGCCGGCTCTGCCCTGAACTAATTGTGTTTCATTAACTGAATTTGTGCTTCTTTCGATGGCACTGTCACTTAAAAAAGGATTAGATGATGAAAAGAAACGACTGCGTTTGCTCATGATTTTGTTTATTATTAGATTTAATTAAATGAAATTGATTTTCGCAATTCAAATTTATCAACCAAAAATGAGAAAAGAAAGTTGCATTTGCAAATAATTTTTAATGGATTTTATCTTTCCTGTTCGTAAAAATTAAAACAGCCCATCCTTTTTTTGTGCTAACTTATAAAATTGCCTTATATTTAACCCCGTTCAGAAAATCAGATACCCGAATTTTCAGCATTTTTAACGGCTTAAATTTCTAAAAAGCTCAAAAACATGCAAGCCGAAGCATTATTGGAAATAAAGAACCTCAAAACCTATTTCAGGACCAATGAGGGGATCGCAAAGGCAGTTGACGACGTCAGTTTCACCGTTTATAAGGGTGAAACAGTCGGTATTGTCGGAGAGTCGGGTTCAGGTAAATCTGTCACTTGCCTTACAGCCATGCGCCTGATAGCCGAACCACCCGGTTTTGTAGCAGGAGGGGAAATTATTTATCATGGAGATGGGAAAGCAGTCGATTTACTGAAGCTTAGTACAAAAGAGATGCTCGATTATCGGGGCAATGATATTTCCATGATTTTTCAGGAGCCGATGACCTCGCTCAATCCGGTTTTTACCTGCGGAGAACAGGTAATGGAAACTATACTCCTTCATCAGAAAGTTAGCAGCGAAGAGGCAAAAAAGCGAACATTGTCTTTGTTTCAGCAGGTAAAATTTAACGACCCCGAACGTATTTTTAATGCTTATCCGCACAAACTTTCGGGTGGGCAAAAACAAAGGGTGATGATTGCAATGGCGCTATCCTGCAGTCCCAAAATATTAATCGCCGACGAGCCAACTACCGCGCTCGATGTTACCATACAGAAAACTATTTTGGATATGATGTATGAGCTGCGCAGCAGCATCGATGCATCAGTTATTTTTATCACACATGACCTGGGTGTAATTGCAGAAGTGGCCGACCGTGTAGTGGTCATGTATAAAGGTAAAATTGTAGAGCAAGGTACGGTTTATGAGATTTTTACTAACCCGCAGCATCCTTACACCAAAAGTCTTTTGGCCTGCCGTCCTCCCTTGGATTTCAGGATGAAAAAGCTGCCTGTTGTTTCCGATTTTATGGAAAGCATCCAAGATGAAGCCGGTAACAATTTTATATCAGAGAAAAAAGTTAGTATTGAGGATCTTGTTTCTAACCTCAAAATTAGCGATAGTATAACACAAAAGCGATACGAAGCCCTTACAAGCCAACACCCAATCTTAGAGGTACTGGATTTGAAAACGTATTTTCCGGCTGCGAAAAATTTTTTAGGAAAGGTAAAATCCTATGTAAAAGCAGTCGATGGCGTGAGCCTGCAGGTATATCCTGGTGAAACACTTGGTCTGGTAGGTGAATCGGGTTGTGGTAAAACAACTTTGGGTCGAAGCATACTAAGATTGGCCGAAGCAACATCGGGCAAGGTACTATTCGAAGGAAAAGATATTCTGAAAATGAATCCAAGAGAGTTGAAAAGCATCCGCAAAGATATGCAGATTATTTTTCAGGATCCTTATTCCTCGCTGAATCCACGCATGACCATCGGCAATGCCATCATGGAACCTATGCAGGTGCACAAATTGTATGAGAATGATGAAGAACGCAGGGCTAAGGTCATAGAACTTTTAGAAACAGTTTCTCTGGAAGCTAAGCATTTTCAGCGTTACCCTCACGAATTCTCAGGAGGTCAGCGTCAGCGAATCTGTATTGCAAGAGCACTTGCGCTGCATCCACGTTTCATTATTTGCGATGAATCCGTTTCAGCGCTCGATGTGTCTGTTCAGGCACAGGTTTTAAATCTGCTTATTGACCTCAGGAAGAAGTATAATTTTACCTATATCTTCATCTCGCACGATCTATCAGTTGTAAAATTTATGAGCGACCGAATGATTGTTATGAATAAAGGGCTCATTGAAGAAATGGGAACCGCCGATGAAATCTATAATAATCCACAAAAAGAATATACTCAAAAACTCATTTCAGCCATCCCCAAAGGAAGAATCGAAGATATTATGGCTAGGATGAATGGAAAATTACATTAAAAATGAAAGAATTAACAGAACGCTTTGGTATTTATTTTCAAAATTTTGCAGAATCAATTCATCCGATTGATTTTATCGTTAATCTGATTGTTGCAACAGTTTTGACTTCAGCACTGGCAGTTTTTTATATTTATTTTGGAAATGCGGTGTCGAATCGCAGGCGATTTGCGGCCAATTTTGTGCCTTTGGCGCTAACAACCATGTTGGTTATGATTATAGTAAAATCATCTCTGGCGCTTTCTTTAGGTTTGGTTGGTGCCTTATCAATTGTCAGATTCAGGGCAGCAATTAAAGATCCCGAAGAACTTACCTATCTCTTTTTGGTAATAGGAATAGGGCTTTGTACAGGGGCCAATCAGCCATTTTTGGCAGTAGTTCTAATGCTTTTTCTTTTTATCTTTTTGTATTTGAACAAGCGCGCCGCGGGCCAAACCGGGTTTAGAAAAGATGATAGCCTTTTTATTAATATTACTACCGATGTCAATGATCTACAACAGATTGTAAACGTTTTGAAACAACATCTCAGCGAGGTGGAACTCAAGAGAATGGATGCCTTAGGAAAAGACATTGGGCTTGATCTTTCCTTCATTTGCAAAGCAAAATCCATCAAAGATATAGCATCAGCTAAGGATGCCATTTTAGAAATGTCGCCCACTACAACGGTTTCATTTATTGATAAACCCGATTTAATTGTCTGACCCTCAGTATGCTGATATTAAATATTGAAACCAGTACAAATGTAGGCTCTGTGAGTCTAAGTAAGGATGGTTTTTGTTGGATTTTGAAGGAGGAGAAGGAGAGTGGTGACCATGCAAGACAGCTTACGCTCTTTATTGAGGAGCTGATGGAATTGGCGAAACTAAGATTAAAAGATTTAGACGCTGTTGCCGTAAGTGCCGGTCCGGGCTCATATACAGGCCTGCGAATTGGAGTTTCGGTAGCCAAAGGAATCTGCTACACCTTGAATAAGCCGCTGCTTGCAGTCAGTACATTACAGTCTATGGCTTACGGGGTACAACAGTTTTATAAGGTTGGGCCAAATGATCTTATTGTGTCCATTCAGGATGCCCGCAGAATGGATGCGTATGCCGCAGTTTATGACCATAAGCTCAAAACGCTGAAAGATTCTTTTTTTCTGACGCTCGAACCCGATTCATTTTTAGACATGATAGGCGAAGGAGGAAGGATTTTTGTTTGCGGTACTGCAGCCAAGAAGTGGAGCGAAATCATAAACCATTCATCGCTTATTTTTACCGAGATTGACAGTCCGAGCAGCCGCTTTATGGAAAAACTTTCCTTTGAAAAATTTTCCAGTCAACAATTTGAAAATACCGCTTATTTCGAGCCATTTTATCTTAAACCCCCTAATGTAACTTTACCGAAAAACCCACTTTAATACGATATCATGATAACACTTTCCAATGTCATACCAATTCCTCTAAAGGAACAAAACATCGGCAGTTCAGAAGTTTGGAAAACAGAACTTCAGATTCCAGATAAACAGAAAATCTTTCTCTCTGCACCATCCGGAAAGGGTAAAACCACTTTTCAACTCATGCTATATGGAATAAGAAAAGATTATGAAGGCATTGTAAAAAT
>CANETR010000280.1 GCA_947441325.1 Saprospiraceae bacterium | reverse complement strand
CTTCTTGCGACAAATCAAAAGAGGCTTCTGCTTGCTGCAAATCTAAAGCTGCTTCTGCTTCTGCTGCTAAGGTTGCAACTGTAGTACCTGTAGCTGAGAAATAATTACTCCTTGTTGAGTCCAATGAAAGCCTTTCACTGCAGAGTGAGAGGCTTTTTTTAATAATAACATAACCCTAATCTTTGGGGAATATTTTATGAAAAAATTTGAACTGCATTCAGCTTTTTCGCCAGCCGGCGATCAACCAAAAGCAATTGAAGATCTATTTAAAGGCGTGGAACAGGGCGATCCTTTTCAGTGTCTATTGGGGGTAACAGGTTCGGGCAAGACCTTTACAATGGCTAATCTGATAGAAAAGACCCAAAAACCGACCCTGATTCTCAGTCATAATAAAACCCTGACCGCACAGCTTTACGGGGAATTCAAACAGTTTTTTCCAGACAATGCAGTTGAATATTTTGTATCTTATTACGATTATTATCAACCCGAGGCATATGTAGTATCGACCGATACTTTCATTGAAAAAGACCTGGCTATTAATGATGAAATTGACAAACTAAGACTAAGGGCTACCTCTCAACTTTTATCGGGTCGAAGAGATGTAATTGTCGTGGCTTCTGTTTCCTGTATTTATGGTATGGGCAACCCGGAAGATTATAAAAACGGCGTAATAAAACTGCAGCAGGGGCAGCGCATCAGCCGAAATTCGCTGCTTTATCAGCTGGTCGATGCTTTGTACTCGAGAACTGAGACTCAAATGTCGAGAGGTAATTTCAGAGTAAAGGGAGATACCGTAGATATTTGCCTGCCATACACCGATCATTCTATCAGAATCTGTTTTTTTGGCGATGAAATTGAAGAAATCTGCAGGATTGAAACCGAAACTTCAAAAACAATTGAAGCGCTCGATGCAGTTTCGATTTACCCTGCCAATCTGTACATTGCTCCCAAGGAGCGCCTGAAAGAAATCATAAGAAATATTGAGGATGAATTGCATGAACACCTTAAATTTATGGAGTCGGACGGCAAATACGCTGAGGCGAAAAGACTGAGGGAGCGTGTAGAAATGGATTTAGAAATGATGCGACAATTGGGCTACTGCTCTGGTGTTGAAAATTATTCCCGCTTTTTCGATGGCAGAAAACCTGGTGCCAGACCATTTTGCCTGATTGATTATTTCCCGGATGATTTCTTAATGATCATAGATGAAAGTCATGTTACTATGCCACAGTTCAGAGGTATGTACGGAGGCGACCGTGCAAGGAAAACCACTTTGGTTGAATATGGGTTCCGTCTGCCATCTGCACTTGATAACCGTCCTTTGAATTTTCAGGAATTTGAATCCTTGATGAATCAGGTAATTTTTGTGAGTGCTACACCTGCCGAATATGAACTAGAAAAATCGGATGGTATTGTTGTAGAGCAAATTGTGCGTCCTACCGGACTTCTAGACCCTCCTATTGAGGTGAGACCAAGTATTAATCAGGTGGATGATCTTTTGGATGAAATCAATAATGCAACCCTGAGAAATGAACGTGTTTTGGTGACAACCATTACTAAACGAATGTCGGAAGAACTGGCAAAATATATGGCCCGCATGAATGTACGATGCCGTTATATACATTCAGATATCGATACTTTGGAGCGAATTGAAATCCTGAGGGATCTTCGTCTTGGAGAATTTGATGTACTTATTGGTATCAATCTTTTGAGGGAGGGACTTGACCTGCCCGAGGTTGCACTTGTAGCAATTTTGGATGCCGACAAAGAAGGATTCCTACGCAATGAACGCTCCTTGACTCAGACAGCAGGTCGAGCGGCCAGAAATTCAAATGGAAGGGTTATATTGTATGCCGACAGGCTAACCCCATCGATGCAAAAGATGATGGATGAAACCAACAGAAGAAGAAGTATTCAGATTGCTTACAATGAAAAAAATAGCATTGTGCCCACAACTGTTTTTAAATCCAGGGAAGAAATCATGAAACAAAGCTCAGTTTTGGAAATTAAGGGCGGCAAGATTCAGTACGAAGAGGATGATAATAAAATCACCGTTGCGGCAGATCCTGTGGTGCAGTACATGTCGAAAGAACAGCTGAAAAAAGCCGTAGAAGAAGCCAAAAGACTGATGAAAAAAGCCGCAAAAGACACCGATTTTATGTCTGCAGCTCAATATCGTGACGAAATGTTTGCCTTAAAAAATATATTAAAAGAAAAATTTGGGGAGGATGATTAAACCTTTAAATCTCTATGATGTTTTATTCTTGTACTTAAAACTAGAAAGCATCCTCTGCTATTTATTTTAGATACAATAGTTTTTATTCATGGGTTTTAGGGTTTAGTTTTATGGCTGTTCATTCAAATGGGCAGCCTTTTTTATGCCTTTAAGTTTAATATTGCTACTCTCTTTTCTCGGCTCTTGCCAAAAGGCTTTGCAATTTATTGTCCAAAACCAATATCACTTTTCTAAGCCTGGGCGTATTGAAGTCATTCAAAAATGACTCTTTTACAGCCGTGTAATGCGGGAATGGTTCTGCCAATTCGCTATGAAGTCTTCTAATCATAAGGCCATCAGAAGGATAATTGCCACTTTTTTCGTGATAATAAGCTATAAATATTTTGGCACTGTCGGGAATACTTAATTCGGGGTCAATCTCCAGTTTCCTGTTTAGAAAAATACCTTTTTTTAATCCATTTTTTAGGCTATTTGCGCTACTGTCGAAACTAAGATATACCGGACAGAATGAGAAAGAATCGAGAAAAGTCTCAGACAGCGTTTGGTTTAAAGCGTCTTTTTTGCTAATTGTCTCATCTAAAATCCCCTGAGTTCTTTTTCTCTTTGATGCTTTCAAACCCTGATTTGAAAGTTCTTTTTCCAGGGCTTTTATTTTTACATAATTAGTTTTTAGTCTCACAATTAAAATGCCCCCGTATTTCATCTCCTTAACTGCTTCAAAGGATTCCAACCTATTGTCTTTACTCTTGAAAGTAGGCTGCGCAAATAGATTATCAGCAAATAAAAGAAGTATAAAAAGGCTATTTAAAAGTAATTGCAATTTCATAATAATATGTTGGTTGTATTTGGTTGACAGTTTAATTATTTCTCCTCTTCCAAGAATTTAATATTTCTGATAAGTCCGCTAAATTTAGTTCTTTTAACAGCAGAATTTTTAAATACTTTTTTGAAAACATCCTCTGTGATTTCCAGCCAATCCTTTTGGCTCATATCCAAAAGATTTTCTTTAGGGAGGAAAGCTGTTTCGCTATGTGGCTTTGAAAAACGATTCCAGGGGCAAACATCCTGACAAATATCGCATCCGAATGCCCAATTATCCATTTTTCCCTTGAATTCCATTGGAATTTCATCTTTCAATTCTATGGTTAGATAAGATATACATTTTGAAGCATCCATGAGGTAGCCTTTTTCTGAGATGGCGCTGGTTGGACAAGCATCGATGCAACGGCGGCAGGTACCGCAAAAATCTGCTATTGGCTGCTCATAGTCTAGTTCAATGTCCAAAATCAGTTCAGCTAAAAAAAAGTATGAACCCTTCTGTGGCGAAATCAACATGGTGTTTTTACCAATCCAGCCCAATCCACTGCGCTTTGCCCAATCGCGTTCCAAAACGGGTGCAGAATCGACAAAACAACGTCCGTTTAGGTCGCCAATTTTTTCTCTGATTGATTGTAGAAGTAGATTCAACTTTTCTCTCAGCACAAAATGATAGTCCTCGCCATAAGCATATTTGGCTAGTTTGGGCGCAGAAATGTCGCTTTGAGTTTTTTCCGGAAAGTAATTGTAAGATAATGAAATCACAGACTTTGCTCCATCAACCAATTTCCTGGGGTCAATCCTTTTATCGAAATGATTTTCAAGATAAGCCATTTTACCCTGATAATTTTTATTCAGCCAAGACTCAAGATTTCTGGCTTCTTCAGTCATTTCTTCGGCTTTGGCAAAAGAAACCTGTAAAAACCCCAAGGACTTGGCCTGATCTCTGATAAAATTAGTCAGCTGATTCTTATCCATTAAATAAACTTTGTTCAAAGATAGAAAAAAGCCTCGTTCATTTTGGAACAAGGCTTTAGAGAATCTATATTATTTTACTAGCTGAGTGGGGCTGAACATTTACCACATTGGGTTGAACCCGCAGGGGACATTTGTCCACAATGCCCACATTTGATGGGTGCTTTTTTCTTTTCCTCTTCCGCTTGTTTCTGATTTTCGGCATCTTTGGCATCGGTAGCTGCCTGTTTTTCGGCTGCAACTTT
>CANETR010000279.1 GCA_947441325.1 Saprospiraceae bacterium | reverse complement strand
TTGAAACTTACATAGCTCTGTTTGCCATTTTCTGAAACTTTTACAACATTTTTGCTTTCGCGGTCGAAAACCATGAAATCAGCTCGGGTCGAGTGCCTGTAAATTCGTTCCGGTTCAGTTTCCAATAAAATCTTCTTTTCGTCATCACTAAAGGTATAACTGCTTATTTTGGCATTGGTACTTGCGGTGTAAATAGTTTTGGTTTGTTTGCCTGTTCGAATATCGTATTCGTTAATCTGCTGCTGAGCTCCTGATTCGAGTCTGGTAAAATAAAGGCCTTCTTTGGTAAAATTAAAGCCCTCGGGTGATTCGGAAAGAAATTTACGTTCTTCCCATATTTCTTCGAGTTGAATTTCTTTGCTTTGGCCTTTTGAAACAGATACTACTAAGAGCAGCCCAAATAAAATTGCAATACTTTTTATCATACAACAGAATACAGCGTTTGAAATTATTTAATATTTAATCAAAACATTAAGAACTAAGCCGGAATGCTATTTCCTTAAAAGGTATAAGCACAAACATATAAAATTTGTTCCGAAACTAAGCATAATCGTTAAAGTTTTGTTCTAATGAAATAAAATGGCCATTAATTTTTTCAATTTTTGTAATTTTGTAAAAAAAATCTAATGAAGATAATTAAAACTTTTGTTTTGCTCCTTTCTTTTGCAGCTAACCTAAATGCCCAAAATACAGTCGGGTCTATCATAAACAGTTCTGCCTCATACGAAGGATACACACTTTTTTGCCCTGTAAACAGTGGCAAAAGCTACCTGATTGACAATTGCGGCAGAGTGGTTAATAGTTGGACCAGCGCTCTTTTGCCAGGATTATCGGCCGAACTGACACCCGATGGAAGCATTGTGCGCAATGGTCGAGTTTTCAACTCGAGTATGTCAATAGGTGGATTGGCCGGAATTGTTGAGAAGTTTATTTGGAATGATTTCAAAGTATGGAGTTACAGGTGTAGTGGCCCCGATTCAACTTCGCACCACGATTTTGAAGTTTTGCCAAATGGAAACGTTTTACTCATGGTAGTTTATGGTAAGAACATATCAGATGCCGTTGCCTTGGGAAAAGATACGAGTTCCTTTAGCGACCCTATCTTGTACACGGAATCCATTCTAGAAATAGAACCAATAGGCATTGACAGCGGCAGAGTGGTTTGGCGTTGGGATGTTTGGAACCACCTTGTTCAGGACTTCGATAGCACAAAACCAAATTTTGGAGTAGTTGCAGATCATCCCGAAAGAATGAATATCAACTATCGTGGAAATTCAATAAACCGCGACTGGCTACATGCAAACTCCATCGATTACAATCCCGAATTGGATCAAATTGTCTTATGTTTTCGTAATAGCAGTGAATTTTGGGTCATCGACCACAGCACCACTATTGCCGAATCGGCTAGCAACAGCGGCGGCAGATACGGCAAAGGTGGCGATATTTTATACCGTTGGGGAAATCCTGCTGCCTACAACCGCGGCACAACTGCCGATCAGAAACTTTTTGGACCTCACGATATCAGCTGGGTTCCTGCAGGATATCCGGGTGAAGGAAATTTTATGATTTTTAATAATGGCGATGTCACGGGCATCTCATCAGTTGAGGAGTTTATTGCACCTTCTGACTCTGCAGGTTTTTACAGCAATCCCGGAACGCAGGCTTATGGGCCTGCTGTGGCCTATTGGTCACACAGCGAGCCTACAAACACTCTTTTTAATTCCCAGAGATTGTCATCAGCACAACGCATGCCTAATGGCAATACGCTCATTTGCAGTGGTTTTGCAGGCTATTTTTCTGAGGTTGACAGTTTAGGTAATCTGGTTTGGGCCTATCGTAATCCTGTCACCGGTACTGGAATACTCACACAAGGCAATCCAGTAAATTCGGGTGTCAATTCTATTTTCAGTATAAAAAGATATGGTCTTGATTACCCGGCATTCAATGGAAGAACGCTCACAGCTGCTAATCCACTTGAATTAAATTTTAATCTCGATAACTGTCAGATTTCTACTGTTGAAACGAATTATGATGATAATTCATCGCTTGAAATTTTTCCAAATCCTGCTGATAATGTAATTTATGTAAACAATAAAATCAGTAATAGTACCTATTTTATTTACAACCCACAGGGTGTACTATTGCAAAGCGCTTTCTTAAAAGAAATTGGTAATCAAGGCATTGACATTTCTAACATTCTTCCCGGGATGTATATGATTGTTAGCTCAAAAAATCCAAAAGAATCCGCAAAATTCATTCATAAGCACTAAAACAATGCTCAAAATCATCAAAAAACATGACGCAAATATGTTAAAAAGTTAACATTATAATTTTTTGTTGCTATCTTTGAAGCCACATTGACATAATTGTCATGTACAAGTAACTCTCTTACAAACTATTTCTAATCAAAACAATTTAATCGTATGACTAACGTTCGTTTATTCTTTTCGACGCTGGCTTGTTCGATTCTGTTTTTAAGCACTTCCAATGCTCAGATTTTCTTTACAGAAACATTTGAAGGTACAATGGGTGCAAACGGAATCCCGACCGGTTGGTCCGAAACAGGTCTTTCAACAGATGGCATTTACAACGTAGGTGACACTGCCGCTGCTAACTCAGCTTATGTTACCTTCCCTCTTACTACACAGGGCACAAAGTTCGCATATACGAATGACGACGCCTGTGGCAACGACGCTGTTGCCTGTAACAAATCGGTTGACCGTCTTATCCTTCCTACACAGAACTTTACTGGCATGGCAGGCGTAAATATGATTTACGACGTTTGGCATGATGGTGCTTATGGTGCAATTGGTACAATTGAGGTAAGTACCGCTGGTACAGCTGGTCCTTGGACAACTGTTGCTACAATTGCTACAAATACTGCATGGCAGAACGACGTTACGCTTTCATTAGCTGCCTATGCCGGTCAGAACAATATCACAATTGCTTTCCGTTACAACGACGGTGGTGCTTGGGCTGGTGCTATGGGTGTAGATGAGGTTAGACTTCAGACATTGACTGTTTTGACACCTGAAGTATCTATTGCTTCGGTAACTCCAAGTGAATATACTTTGATTCCACAAAATCAGGTAACTAATTTCCCTGTAAGTGCACGTGTTACAAACAGTGGTTCAGGTGCTGCAGCAACTGTAAACTTGACAACCAGTGTTTTTAAATTACCTAACACTACAACTCCGGTTTACACTCAGACAGGCTCAACAGCAAACCTTGCTTCTGGTGCTTCTGCAACTATTAACCTTACTGCATTCACTCCTACTGCTCCAACATTAGGTGACTATGTATTCCGTCACATTATCTCTGGTAATACAGGATCTGTAGCCAACGATACTTTCCGTTACGGTGTTTCTGTAGTTCCAAATTTCTATGCTCGTGATAACGGTACATCTGTACAGGGTATCGGAGCAGGTAATACTACCGCAGTAATCGTTGGTAATGTTTTTGACATTACAACCAATACACAACTTGACTCAGTTCTTTTCTTCTGCTATCCTGGCGCTCCTGGTTTGAACGATACTGTACGTGTACGTATTGCATCTACAGTTGCAGGTGTACCTAGCAACACAGGTTATGTTGGTCAATCAGCCATCTACCGTTTTACAATAGCCGATACAGCTGGTGCGGTTAAAACACTTCCTGTTACAACCCTTGCAGGTGGCGTCCTTACGCTTACCCCAGGTAGATATTTCATTGGTATTGAGAAATTCCAGACTGGTGACAACTACGGTCTTCAGTGCGCTTCAAGCATCTTTACTGCAAACACAGTTTATGCTAACCTTAATGGTGGTGCATATTCACCTTTGAACAGCTTGCTTGCTGGTTTTAACTTTACACCTATTGTACGTGGATTTTTCCGTTCTTCATGTACTGTAACTTCAACAGTAAACGCTACAAATGCAACTTGTACAGGTGGTACAGGTATTGCTACTGCTCAGGGTGCCAACGGTACGACTCCATATACATATGCTTGGAGCAATGGCCAAAGTAATACAACAGCAACCAACCTTGTAGCTGGCAATTATTCAGTTACTATTACTGACGCTTCAGGTTGTTCAGTTACTAACACTGTAACTGTAGGTTCTACTTCAACTACGATTACAACTAATACTCCAACTACAACTAACTCTGCTTGTGGTGGTGCTACAGGAACTGCTTCTGTAAACCCAAGCAACGGTACAGCTCCTTACAACTACACTTGGAGCAATGGCGGAAACACTCAAACTATCATTAACATAGCTGCAGGTAGCTATGCTGTAAC
>CANETR010000278.1 GCA_947441325.1 Saprospiraceae bacterium | reverse complement strand
TGGCGTAGAGATTTCGCCTACTTTCAATTTGTCGATGGCAAAATAAATTTCAGGGTCCAAATCGCCCAATTCCCATTGAGATTCACCGCTATTTGGATTTGTCATAGTGCCTGCTCTTGTTTTGCTAAAATCTTCCTGAGAATATTTTTGTACAGCCTGGTCAAAAGTAAAAGAATCGAGTAAAATAAGGCTGCGTATGCTATCAATCTCCCTTTTTGCCGCTTCGAGATCGGCAGGAGTAATTTCTGCCTTTACAAGAATATGTCTGGTTGAAATATTGTTACCCAAACGGTCGAGCAATTGGATGACATGATAGCCAAACTCTGATTTTACCACCTGAGAAATTTCATTTTTTTCTAAAGAATAGGCAGTAGCTTCAAATTCCGGAACAAAACTTCCACGACTGGTGATTCCTAAATCGCCACCTCTTGCAGCGGTACCTTTATCATCTGAATATTTTCTGGCTAAGTCGGCAAAGTCAGCGCCGGCCTCAAGTCTCTTTCTTAAATCTTCTGCTTTATCGCGAGCTTTTTGGTCCTCAGCGGGATTTACTTTAGGCTTTAAAACCAACTCGCCAAGCTCAACTTCAGAATTAAAATAGGGAAGGCTATCTTTTGGAATCGTTTCGTAAAATTCTTTTACTTCTTTGGGTGTAACACTAACAGATTGCATAATCTGTTGTGACATTTTTTGAATAACCAATTGTCGGCGCATATCATCGCGCATTTCATCCTTTACCTCTTCGGGGGTTTTGCCATAATAGAGTTTAAACTGTTCGGGGTCATTGTTCATATAGCGCAAAATTTCTCTGATGCGCGATTCTAATTGAGTTTCAACCTCCGATTCATTGGCGGCAACCGAATCTTTTTCTGCTTCGCTGTGAATAAGCGCATTAGAAAGAAGCTGATCGAAAATCATGCATCTGGCATTTTCCGGCATTTTTCCTGCACTTTGCGATTCCATCAGTTTGTATTGAGATTCAATATCTGAAACCAAAATAACATCCTGACCAACAATAGCAGCTACTCTATCTATCTGTGTCTGTGCAAATGTAGCCTGTAGAAATAGGCAGCTTGTTAAAAATAAAAAAAATCTAAGCATATACTTTAAATGATATAGTTCGGTTGAAAAACGAAGCTTCAAATGCAAAAGTAAACAAAATCAGTACTTTTCGAGTACTTTTCCAGTTTTAGCTTTATCAGAAGCCTCTTTACGTATTTTTTGAAGAATTTCATTACTGCGTTGTTGCAAAATAATCTTGGCTATTTCATCTTTGACCTGAGTGATTGGAATTGGGCTGTCGCGCTCACGTAATTCAAAAACCCTGAAAAGGTAAAGAAATTCATCATCTGTGCGATCATAGCTTCGGTCAAGTGTCAGTTTTGATGCATCCAATTCTTTTTCGGGCAACATCTCGGCAATTTTCTCCAAATTTATCCATTGTAACTTATCGAGTACAAAATTTATGCCCTGTTTTGAAAGGCAATATTGCTTAAGCTTTTCAAAATCATTTTTGTCATCCGATTTGAACCAGGTTCTGAGCTTATCAATTTCGGGCATTGTTCTTTTTATCTTGATAAAATAACAACGCATCCATTCATTGCCCGAAATGTATTGATCCTGATTGGCTTTGTAATAATCATTTATTTGCTGTGCTGTAACAAGGGTATCGAGCTCTTTTTTCAAGGACTGTTCTTCGAAAGCAGCAATCAAAAGAGAATTTCGATAGCTTTCGACCAAGCGGTCAATTTTATCATTTTCAGCATTGGAAACCTTAGATTTGGCCATTTCCAGTATTATCTGATCTACAGCCCATTTTTCGATGTAGAGGCTTACTTGTGTTGCACTATCTTCAGGGCTAAGTCCGCTGCCTAAACCATCAATATCAGATCGGTAAAGGTAGCTATCTTTAACTTTGGCAATGGCTTTCTTATCGGATTTTGCTGCTTTTGTACAGGCCGATAATATAAAAATTATTGCCAAAAAAACTGTTATCTTGTTGATAATCATGCCAGAACCGGAGTGTTTTCCTTGGTGAGTTTTTGGAAAATATCTTCAATGCTTGAAATCTCGCTGTGCATTTCCAATAATACCAGATTATTGTCAACAGCAAATTTAAAGATTTCGGGCCTGGCATCGGTTTCGCTGCTGCTGCTCAGCTGAAAACTGTTTTTGCTTATGGCTTTTACACTTTGAATATTTTTAATTTTCTTCAGGGCATCGGCATTTGTATTGCCCAGGAATTCTACCGTGATAAGGGTTTCGCCTGCAACTTTTTTACGTAAGTCTTCAATGCTGTCATTGGCCACCAACTTGCCCTTATTGATAATTATAACGCGGTCGCAAAGCGCCTGCACCTCCTGCATGATGTGCGAGGAAAAAATCACTGTTTTTTCGCGACCCAATTCCTTAATAAGATTTCTGATATCGACCAACTGATTGGGATCGAGACCAGAGGTGGGTTCATCTAAAATAAGTACTTCAGGATTGTGCAGCATGGCCTGAGCCAAACCTACACGCTGTTTGTAACCCCTTGAAAGAGAATTTATTATTTTGTGACGCTCTGGGCTGAGTCCTGTTCTTTCTATCATCTCTTCAACAGCCGCTTTTTTGTTTGAAACCTTATGCAAACCAGCTATAAAAAGCAAATATTCTTCTACGTACATATCCTTGTACAGTGGATTGTTTTCGGGAAGATAGCCTATCTTTTTTCTTAACTCCATGGCATCTTTTTCCACATCAAAGCCACATACTGTAGCCTTGCCTGAACTTTGTGGAATAAAGGAGGTAAGTATTTTCATGGTAGTGCTCTTGCCTGCACCATTTGGTCCGAGGAAGCCTAAAATCTCACCTTTCTTGGCTTCGAAACTGATATTGTCAACGGCATGTTGCTCGCCGTATATTTTTGTAAGATTTTCAACAATTACAGACATAAAGAATGAAAGATGAAAGGGTGAAAGAGGAAAGAATGAAAGAAAGGAAGAGGAAAGAATTAGAGAAAGACAACTTTTAACTTTTAACTTCTTCTCGTCCGAAAGACGAGACTAACTTCTAACTTCAAATTTCTGACTTTAAAAAAATTCCGGTCACAAAAATACAAAAGGCTTGGGAAAAAATCCCAAGCCTTGAATAATTTATACCCAAAGGGTGTAATTATTATTTCTCGATAGTGATACGAGTTGTAGCTTTTTCAGTTGCGTCGTAGCTAGAGAAAACCATTTTGCTTTTGCTTGCTTCATCAATAGTAGAAGTTTCGCCAGTTGTAGCACCTGATTCTTTCAACCAAACAGTTTCACAGTCATCCTGAATTTTGTATTCGAAGTTAGTTGTGTCTCTTTCGGTTTGACCAAGGATTGTAGCAACAGTGATGATAGTAGCATTACCGTTTTCGTCATTTTTTACGCTGTACTTAGTGAAATCCATTGTACCAGTGATAGAGCCACCCAAAGCAGCTAACTGATCAAAAACATTTACAGTAACACCAGTGCTATCTGTAACTTCGATTTTAGAAATTGTCCACTGACCTTCGAGCCAGTTAACACATTTTTGATCTTTGCTACATGCTGCAAAAACGACTACTGCCAATGCGAATACAAACGCAATTTTAACAAGATTTTTCATGATTGAATTTTGATTAAAAAAGTGATTAAATAAATATGAAGTAAGGTTTTACCAAAATAATGCCAAAATGGCACATCTTAGATTTTTTTAAAAAATTACTGAAATTTCTTTTAAATCAAAGGATCTCGTAATTTCTTCGTGATTTACAAGCAGTCTTCCATTTTCTTCAACCCCAATTATTTGGGCATCTATAAGCGAACCATCTGAAAGCTTGTATTTCTTTAAAAGGTTGATTCTGAAAAGGCATTTTTGGTAGTCTTTAAGAATTTCATCCAAGCTGCCTTTTTTCAATCTGAGATATTGACGTTCCAAATGAGCGTAGAGTTGGAATAGTAAATCATTAATTTCAAATTCTTTCTGAGTTTCCAGATATAAGGATGTTGGATTAGGAAGATTAGGATCGAAAACAGCTTGATTAATATTGATGCCAATGCCTACAATTGTTTTGTCGAGGTAAATTCCACGGAGTATATTTTCAATTAAGAGCCCGGCAACTTTTTTGTCACCAATATACATGTCATTAGGCCATTTGATGGATAGGGCAGCAGAAGGGCATAATTCGTTAATAAAATCAAAAACTCCCAGGGCTATGGCAGCATTTAGATGAAATTGATGTTTTACCAAAAGAAACTTAGGACAGAGAATGATACTGATGG
>CANETR010000277.1 GCA_947441325.1 Saprospiraceae bacterium | reverse complement strand
TTTCGACTTTTTAGTCAAAATGTGACGTTTGCCACTGCAATCGCGCATGATTTTACCTGTACCTGAAACTCTGAAGCGTTTTTTAGCGCCTGAGTGTGTTTTTACTTTAGGCATGATAAAAAAATTTAGCTGTTTTTAAAAAGCGACTGCAAAGATATGTTTTCTTTTCAATTTTTTACATCTTTTTAAAAATAAAAAAAGGCAATTCACCTTTTATCTGATGAATTGCCCAAGATATCGTAAAAGCGCATCAGGCCGAGAAAGAAGTACCGCAACCGCAGGTACTTTCGGCATTTGGATTGTTAAAGGTAAATCCTCTGTTATTGAGGCCGTCCTGAAAATCAATTTCCATCCCAATCAGGTAAATGGCATGAGCCCTGTTCATGTAAACATTGAGACCATTAATGATGTACAGCTCATCTCCTTCCTGAAAAGAATCGAAACCCAATATATAGGAAAAACCGGCACATCCACCTCCCTTCACTCCTACTCTTAGACCATGTTCTCCGCTCAGCTTTTCGCTTTCCATTATTTTATTGAGCTGTTTTACTGCACCATCTGTAAGTTTTACCGGGGCGTCCAATTTGATATTTTCTTGTAAATCCTGCATATTTGTATGTTGTGTTTTAGCTTTAAGAATACAAAAATAATACTTTTTTAATTATATCTATACTCAATCTAAATAACCATTCGTTCCTGATAAAAGTTTTCTGTTTTTAAGAAAAATGAAATTGAATGCAAAAATTTGAAATATGCCAAAGAGGCCTTTATCTTTGCAGCATAAAATTAAATAAAATATGTGGACAGATATTCTTCAAATCGGCTTACCCTCTTTATTTCTTCTCATAACTGTTTTGTTTCTGGTCAGAGGTTTTCTGCGCAATCAGAATCAGGCACTCGGCGCCTTCTTGATGAAAGAGGCCGAATACAGAAAGGTTGAATCAGAAAGAAGGACCATTGAATTGACAAAGGCAAACAAGGAAATTACCATGCCACTGCGCATGCAGGCCTATGAGCGTATGACACTTTTCTGCACAAGGCTTGAAATAACCAACATGCTACGCCGCTCCGAAGCACTTGAATTATCGGCCAAACAGCTTAGCATAGATTTGCTTTTCAGTGTTGATGAAGAGTATTCGCACAATATTGCGCAACAATTATATATGTCGGAGGAACTTTGGCAAATAGTACAATTGGCAAAACTAGAAACAGTGAACATTATTAAAAATGCAAAAAAGGTCTGCGAAGAAAAATTCGGAGCTGAAGCAAATTCCAATAATTTCATAGATGTACTAGCAGCTACACTAAATGAAAACCCACAGTTAGGCTATGTACAGGCACTTTCTGCCATCAAAAAAGAGGTTGCATTGCTATTCTGATTAGCTTTAAAAAATTAATATTCAATATTGAAAAATTGATTGTGTTTTAAGCAATATAAAATTATCTTTGTTAGCACCTCCGTATTGGAGGTGTTTTTTTATGTAATAAGGCATGAGGCGAATACTTCTCTTTTCTTTTTTAGCCATCTTTTCTGTTTCCTGTAGCTATGTACACTTTACAGGCAGCGGTTCTGCATTATACAAAACGGAAGAATACAATAAAACTAATTCAAGTCTGGATTCATTGATAAATCCTTACCGGAAAAAAGTAGATCTTGAAATGAATGTGGTAATTGGGGAACTTGAAACAACGTTAAAAAAAGCACAGCCCGAATCTAATTTAGGGAATTGGGCTTGCGATGCACTCTTTGAACAGGCAAAAATTTACAGCGGAGAAAGTCCTGATTTTTCCTTGTTGAATTACGGAGGCCTAAGAATTGGATCAATATCAGCCGGACCAATTAGCAAGGGTAAAATTTACGAACTCATGCCCTTCGACAACAGTGTTGTCATTGTTGAAATGCCAGGCGAGCAAATGAATGCGCTTTTTGACCATGTCATAGCAAAGGGAGGATGGCCAATTTCTTCGAATCTCCGAATTGTTGTAGGTCCAGATAATAAAATAGCTGAGCTTAAAATCAATGGGGAAAATGTTGACAACAAGCGTATTTACAAAATTGCTACAATTGATTATCTGGCCAATGGCGGGGACAATTGCAGTTTTTTTATTGGCAAAAAGCAAATACAGACAGCAGTTTTTCTTAGAGATGCTATTATTGAAAATACCCTAGCCAGGAATAAGGTCAATAAAAAAATATCCGCGGAAATTGATGGAAGATTTATCATTAAAAAATAAGCTTAGAAGGTGAAAAGAAGAGATTTTATAAGGTATGGTAGCTTGGCGGGTGGCAGCTTATTGTTACCTCAGGGAAGCTATGCCAAAGGGCTTATGGATAATGACAGCAGTGCTCACAAAATTTGCATTCTGCATACCAACGACGTGCACAGCCGCATAGACCCATTCCCAATGGATGGTTCAGCCAATCAAGGCAAGGGTGGCGCTGCCAAAAGAATGGCCATAATAGAGCAAATCAGAAAAGAAGAAGAACATGTACTCTTGCTCGATGCCGGTGATATGTTTCAGGGTACGCCCTATTTTAACTTTTTCCAGGGTGAACTTGAAATAAAACTGATGTCACAAATGGGATATGATGCTGCTACGGTAGGCAATCATGATTTTGATGGCGGAATCGAAAACCTGAGAAATCAGCTTAAAAGCCATGCTAAGTTTCCAATTATTAATGCCAACTATAATTTTGAAAATACAGCAATGTCGGGCATGGCAAAACCATACAAGGTCATTAAAAAAGGTCCGATAAAAATTGGCATCACAGGAGTAGGAATTGAATTGAATGGCCTGGTGCCTAAAAAACTATGCGGTGAGACCATTTATATGAACCCTCTTGAATCGGCCGAAAAGTATGCAGCAATTCTAAAAAATGACTATGGCTGTCATTTTGTAATCTGTCTTTCGCATTTGGGTTATTCTTACAAAACGGAGCAGATATCAGATTTGAAAATGGCAGCAGAAAGTAGTAACATTGATTTAATTATTGGCGGACATACCCATACTTTTCTTGACAAACCAACAGCCATTGTTAACAAAAAAGGAAAAGAAGTTTTGGTTGCGCAGGCAGCTTGGGCAGGTATGATTTTGGGACGGATTGATGTGTTTTTTGAAAAAAATTTTAGAAAAAAATGTCTATCATGCACTAGCATTGAAATAGGGACTTAAGTCAAAAACGGACAAAGTCGATTATTCAAAAAGCATAGCCAATCTTTTAATAAATACAATTTTTTTCTTTAAATTTTTGTGTTGAAATTCGCTTCACACTTAACAGAAAAGAGCGCTATTCAACTACTACAAAAAGATAGCACTCACAAACACAATTATTTACGTTTTTAGCGTATTAATTATTGACAGAAAGACCATCGATAAAAAGTTTAAAAACTTTTTTTCGTTGAAACATAGTATTCTAATGAATGAAACACATATTAACATCTGGCAAAATTGTCTTGCGCTGATTAGAGAGCAAATAGAAGAGACGGCCTACAAAACCTGGTTTGAGCCCATTATTCCAAAATCTTTGGAATTGGATACGCTCACCCTTCAGGTGCCTAACAGGTTTTTCTTCGAATGGCTTGAAGATCACTACATAGGTGTGCTCAGAATGGCCCTTCTCAGAGAAATTGGCAGCAATGCCAAGCTCAAGTATTCTATTTCTAAAGATGCCTTTTCACACAAGCAGCTGCAAAACCAGCCTGTGGTGGCAGCTACAAAAGAATTGCCAAAGCATCCGATTCAAGGCGGTCCAAGATTAAATGAACAAAAGCTAAACGCATTTGCTATACCGGGTATTCAAAAAATAAAAATTGACTCAAATCTGAATCCTAATTACACTTTTGAAAATTATATAGAGGGAGATTGTAACCGACTGGCAAGAGCTGCTGGTGTGGCTGTTGCAAAAAAACCGGGCAGCACCTCTTTCAATCCTCTTATGATCTTTGGAGATGTGGGCTTAGGCAAAACACACCTCGCGCATGCTATTGGCAATGAGGTGTTAAGAACACAGACTGATAAAAATGTACTCTATGTATCTTCAGAGCATTTTACCAATCAGTTTATCGATGCCATAGGAAATGGTTCTGCTTCTGAATTTACCAATTTTTACCAGAATGTAGATGTACTTATCGTTGACGATATCCAGTTTTTTGAAGGCAAAAAGCAGACACAGGAAATATTTTTCAATATTTTCAACTACCTGCACATGCAGAACAAACAGCTGATTTTCACCTGCGACCGTGCGCCAAAAGACCTGTCGGGTATGCAGGAAAGATTGATCTCGAGATTCA
>CANETR010000276.1 GCA_947441325.1 Saprospiraceae bacterium | reverse complement strand
CCTACTCCATTCATTGTATATCTCAGGTTTGGCCTGATGGCTCAGCATACCCATTGTTAAGGATAGATAACTGCTGCTGATTGCTTCTTTGTACAGTTGCTTCCAATATTCCTCCCAAATAGTTGCTTTTGCCTCTAACTTTAACAAACATAATCCCGATAGAAAATAGATAATGTTAAAATTGATCCTTTTCTGCCCCTCAATTTTTTTATGCTGAATCGTATTTAATTCAAATTGAATAAGCGCATTTTGAAAATCCCCTTCCAAAAAGAATCGCTGTGCCTTTGCCAGGGATAATGTGTAATCATTGGGCGCTTTTTTTACGAGTTTATCCAAACCTTTTTTGTCGCCCAATAACATCAACAAATGCGTGAGTTTGTTTACTGTATTTATTTGCTTAACCGACGCAATATGGGTTAGCAGATAATCGCAAAAAGGTTTTGCTGGGCGCATTTGAAAGAAAAAAAATGCAAAAACCTCTTCAATCAGCTTCATTCTTATTTCAGGAAAGGGAATGCGCTCAAACTTTTCAATAGATAAACCTTTCAGAAAAATCTTTGATAGAATTTTCTCCGACATCATCCAGCGTTCATCGAGTTTTACCCTCTCGAACAGATTTTTATATTGCTCATTTTTTTTGAAAAACTCGTCATCAAAGACATAGAGCTTCATGAGATTGCCCAATTCCTGAAAATTTTCAGACCAGGACCATGACCAACCGTATTTTTTTTCTTTGGTGAATTTATAGAAACCCAAGCAAAGATCCTTGAAATAAGCTTTGCCTATTGCGTGAAAAAATATTTCCTCCTTATCAAAATCAATAGGCTCAATTGCAGAATACCTGTAAATAAGGAAACGTTCCACCGCACAGCTGTTCAACTCATTATTGCTGATATCGGTTCCCAATTGCAGCACCATTGAATTTCCTGACAACTTTACAATTTCTTCGAGCTCCTTAATCGTCTTCCTGTCCTGTATAAGCAGGCAAATCTCCACCAGCAGCTGCCCTGTTTCCGATAACTGAAGATATTTGTCAATATTTGCCATTGCTAAATTTTATTGTTTTTATCCCATTTGGAAAGTTGACTCAACACTGCCCGCATATCCTTGGGCATTTCGGCCTCTATTGTCATCTGTTCACCACTTGTAGGATGTTGAAAAGTCAGCGAAAATGAGTGTAGCGGGACCCTCGAAAGCATGGGCACTTCTTCATCCCATTTTCCTAGATTGAACTTTCTTTTTTTGAATTCCGACAGAAAAAATGATTCTTTGCCGCCATATTGAAAATCGACCACCAGAGGATGTCCGATATGTTTGAGGTGAACACGTATCTGATGTGTCCTTCCAGTAAGGATATTACATTCTAAAAGGCTGTAATTTTTAAATTTTTCAATCACTTTGTATTCTGTGATCGATTCCTTGCCCTTCGAAGATATACACATCAAACCCAATTGAGTTGGGTGATGTGCTATGCCTGCTTCAATTCTCCCTTCCTCGGGAAATGGACAGCCAATCACCAAAGCCTTGTATATTTTGACAGTACTTCTGCCCTCAAACTGTTCACTCAGATTTTTATGCGCCTGAGCTGTTTTGGCAAATATCAAAACCCCACTCGTATCTTTATCTATGCGGTGTACAACATAAATTTCCTTATATTTTTCGAGCAGTAAGGTATAAATATTGGTCAGCTCGGGGCGGTGTCTGTCGGGAATAGATAGTACCTGAGCCGACTTATTGACAGCAATCATTTGCTCGTCTTCGTATAAAATTTCGTAAGGAGTTGTCTTTGACATTTTTATGAGCTTCGTGTTTCTCTTGGCACGAAAATTTTGATAATCATTCGATAAATTCTTAATTTCGTGCTCTGCAATCCGCAAAATTACAAAATTATGAGCAGTATTAAGCAAAGTTTGAAAACAAGTTTGACAGATTTAATAAATTTAAAAAATTTAAAAACTGCTTTTAAATTTTGGGAAGATAGAACTTACCAGGAAAAGTGCATTGCAGCGCTTTATTTCAAATCAGATGCTGATCAAAAAGCACCCGTTCCGGTTTATGGTCTGAAGGAATTTTGCGAATTTTTTACGACACTCAGCTTTCACCCGGAATACATTCATCAACTTGCCGCTATCAGAGTGGAAGGAAGGGCCATTTTCAATGAAAGTTTTTTGAATCAACTTCAGCGTTTTCAATTCAGGTTTGATCTTAATGCAGTGCCAGAGGGACATTTAGTCTCTGATGCTGATGCGCTGCTTTGTCTTTACGCTTCAAAAATCGAACTTAAAATTATCGAAAATGCACTAATAAATATTTACTCAGAACAGAATAGTGCAGAGGGATATAAGTTTGAATTAAAAATATCAGCGTCCAATACAGACATATTGCCAGCATTGAACGATAACAATTTCATAGAAATTTGCCGGGAAGGAAAAATGCTTTATTTTTTCTGAATTTTGTCCTCTGGCATGCAATCCGCTCTCCATTCAATTTGTGAAATGCCCGTAGTGTCAAGTTTTTCTGCCCTTTTTAACTCAGCACAGGCTTCTCGATTGCGATCCATTTTTTTGAGCAACATTGCCTTTTTCATAAAATAATTCACCGGAGGTTTGGAATTGTTTGCATTTAGCTCGCTAAAACGATTTAAATCCTGAAGTGCTGCATCAAGTTTTGACTGATGTTCAAAACAAAGTGCTCTGTTGTAATAGGCTTTTCCTTGTCGATAATCTGCCTTTAGCCTTATCACCCTGCTCAGGTATTGCTCTGCTTTGGGGCAGGCTACAAAACTTGTATCGGCAACACATTTGTTGCAATACATAAATGCCAGGTTGTAAACATTATCGAGATTACTGCTGTCGCTTAGATAAGACATTTCCAACTGTTGCATAGCAGCATCACCTGTGCCCTGATTAGTCATCTGCGGCTGTTTTTTCATCAGCTCTTTTAGTTGGGCATCGGTCAGATTTAGACGGTCTTCATCAGATTTTCTTTGTCCGCAGGCGATGAGGAGGAGGGTAAGGAGGAGAAAGGTTATATGTTTCATTTTGTATCAAGTATCAAGTATCAAGAACCGAAGTTCCGCGAAGCGCATCAAGAAACGCTCTCGTCCCTCAGACGAGAGCGCTCTTTAAACGAAGTTCCGCGAAGTTAATCAGATACTTAGAAATTTTAAAATATTAGGGGAAATCAGTTTGTCATTTTAAAATAAACTATGAAAAATTTGATTGTCTTGATGCCTGCTACCAGCTACTCCAAGTTGCAAGGTATGACAAGCCAGCAATCCTTCAGTTTCAGTTCTCAATTCTTTTGCCGAGAAATATAACTTTAAAAATTGTCAAATGAATCAAGTCCGAAAGCATTCGGACTAATCCCTGAGGCAGCGCACAGAAAACCCATTTGCCTTACTGTAGTAGAGTCTGTCTGCACTACCACTGCCGTAACCCAGGTCGCGGAACCAGGCATCGTCCGTACTGTCCTCAGTAGAACTCCACCAGTAGCCGTTGAGCCCAATGAAGTTGAAAGTACCATCGTAGTCACGGGAGCCGCCCGGAAGACCTGAGAAACCGCTTTCGTTGGTAGCGTCTGTATTCGGGGTTAGCCAGTATTGCGTGCCTGTACTTTTCATTTTGCCACCTGCTGTGTTATTGTTATTTCCACCAGCAGCATTAGGGTCTAAATAATTGATAAAAGTAGACCATTCTGCATCGGTTGGTACATGCCAACCTGCAGGACATACATTTTTATTGCCATTGGTAAGCGGATTGACTGCATACCAGTTGTACAACGCGCCAAAATTATTGGCTGTGTAGGTGGTCTGGTCGTTGTTGTACCAGCACATCATGGGCAAGGTTTTGCCATCGTAGTTTGCTGCCCATTGAAAAGGGTTAGTAACTAATGGTATGCTTGTACCATCACTATATTGAGTGCTTCTTAAATTTTGAGCCATCCATTCCTGTCCATTACCTAAAATAACTGTGGGGTAGTTATAGCCATTGTAGGTGATGCCCTTCCCTTTGGTATAAGTTTGCGCATTAGAAAAACTTGCGCAAAATAATGCTAATAAAAGCAATAGCAAGGCTTTCGATTTATTTTTTGTCATAGTTTCCTTGATTTGTAGTTTTAAAATATTTTTCAAATATCGGAAAATTTTTAAAAAGATAAAAATCATTATTTTACAATCTTTCACTGCTTGGAGCACTTTCGTTTTTGGGACAAGATCGGTTCCTCTTTCCTCTCATTTAGAACACAGATCTGGACTATGTCCTCACTAATTGAACCGATCCGATAACTATCGGAT
>CANETR010000275.1 GCA_947441325.1 Saprospiraceae bacterium | reverse complement strand
ATCATCACTTGCCAATGTAATTAGCGAACCACATAAAGAAGGCCAGTCTAAGGTTTACAAATTAGGTGTATTTGCAGATGAAGCACATGCAAAAGATATTCTTTCAAAGGTTCAAAAAAGCACAGGATTAGAAAAATCTTTCATTAAAAAAGTTGATCTCCAGCAAAAAACTGCTGCTGAAAGAATGAACAGTGACCTTTTGTTGGTTTATCCTAAAAATATTTCAGTTAAGGCAGAAGATAAAACGTTGAAATCTGAAGAAAAGGCTGTAAAATCTGAAGTTAAAACTGCAGTCAAAACAGAGGATAAATCCACAGCTAAATCTGAAGAAAAAACTGTAAAATCTGAAGTTAAAAATACAGCCAAAACAGAAGATAAAGTTTCTTCAAAAACAGAAGATAAAAACATTGTCAAAACAGATGCATCTAAAACCAATGATGTAAAGAATGACAAAACAACAGCAGCCATCAAGAGCGAATATAAAGTTCAAATTGGCGCATACAAAGATCCTTCAAAATCAAAATTGCCTGATTTAAAAGAAATCGGTGAAATAGAACAGCTTTTAAATACTGAAAATGGGCTTACCTATGTTTATCTTAAAGGCTACAAAAACGTTGAAGATGCTAAGGCAGCCGTTGTAAAAGCCGAGGGTAAAGGTGTGGTAAAACCTTTTGTAGTAGGTTTTAAGGATGGCAAAAAAGTTGATCTGAAAGAGATGAATAAATAATCTCTCCATCAATAATATAATAACTTCAAATGTGGTTTCTTCTTTTTGGGGAAACCACATTTTAATTAAACAATACTATGAGTGTTGAAAAATGGCTTATAACAGACGATGCAGCATATTGGGAGAAAATATACTATGATTATATTTTAAATGCTAGTATTGACTTCGAGGAGTGGATATTCCAATGGTTTTGGTGTAACCTAAAACTACCCACCTCCAAAGAATTTAGCATATTCAGCCCAAATATACCCGTCAACAAGAACTTAATGAAGGTTCGGATAGAGCTGAACTGTTTCCATCAGGGAAAAACCAGATATCTGAACATGAGCTGTTTTAATGAAAATGAGTTTTATCCCTACTTCGAATATACCCATAGTCCTGACACAACTAACATTCGCTTTGAATCTGTTGGCAATCCTATAGTTGATAGTATAAACTACAGATTATGGGAGGAGTTTTTGTTCTTTAAACTACTGTCCGAAATCTTATTAGAACATGGCGGCATTGCTGCCGTTGCTTCAGGTATCAGACGTAGTTTCTAAAATTATTCAGATTTTTTCTTTCTTCTGAAAATTGGTTTTGGCTCTGTTCCGAAATAAAATAACAGCGCAGGGAGCAGGAATAAGTCTGCCAGCAAGGCTACAAAAAGACAGATACTGGTAAATACCCCAATATGGAAAGTACCGCCAAAACTTGAAAATATGAGCGTAGAGAAACCACCGATCAAAATCAAGGATGTTACGATAATTGCCTTTCCAGTTGATTTATAAGTCTCTAATAAAGCCTTTTTCCTGTCATTCGGGTAAAGTTTGGAATCGAATCGATAAGAACTCATAAAGTGTATGGTATCATCCACTGCAATACCAAATGACATGATAAATAAAATTGAAGTAGATATTTTGATATTAACTCCAGTTAGCGCCATCAGTGCACCTACAAAAAGCATCGGCAAAATGTTTGGTATCATACCAATAATTGCCATACGAACGGAACCAAATAGAAAACCTATAATGAGGGCAACTATTAAACAGCTGAAAATCATTCCGTAATACACATTGCTTGCGATATTGAAATTGTTCAATTCCATCAGGTGAGCGGAACCTGTGATATGCCAGCTTATTTCCTTGTCGAGCCCTTCCTTTTTCATAAATTCGGATAGAGCAATATTTCTTTTGTTAATTTCATTGCTGCCCAAGTCACCCATTTTTCCTGAAAATCTGGCAACTTTTAAATCGGCAGTATAAACCTTTGGATAAGCCTTAGAAATAAAACGATCGACTAAATCTTGTGCCTTATTAAAATCAGAGGCATTATTCGGCAATTCAAAATAACTATTTTGACCTGAATGCTGCACGCGATTGGCTTCTTTGTACATCCCAACAGGGCTAAAAAGCGCACCGGCTCCATATGTGCTGCTCAAGTATTTATCGACCTTATCCAGTTTCTTTAATACTTCGAGATCTTGTACTGATTTTGTAGTATCCAAGAGCCTAACTTCCATTTCAAATTGACGGGCACCGCTAAAATCTTCTTCAAAAAAACGAGTCGCCTGAATTTGAGGATGTCTCTCGTTGATGTCCTCTAAGAGATGTTGATTTACTACCAATTTCATGGAGCCCCAAATACCGAAAGCGATGATGAATCCCGATACTATTATAATCTGCAATTTGAACTTCATGGTGAAGTTAAATAGCGGCTCCAAAATATTCTGTAAAAAATCAGTAGCCGATTTTGATTTGGCGCTATATTTAGGATTATATACAACCAAAATCGCAGGGAACAAGGTATATGTAACGATGAAGGCAAATACCAAACCCAGGGAAGCATATCCCCCCAAATTAATCAGGGGTTTTACGTTTGAAAAGAGCAAACTTAAAAATCCAATGATTGTCGTAAGACTGGTAAAAATAGTTGCTGTTCCAATTTTCTTAATCGTTGTTTTTATCGCATCTATCTTAGTTTTACCGGAATCCATCTCCATTATAAAATGTGTAAGGAAGTGAATCACATTGGAAATTCCTATAATGAGAATAATGGTTGGAATAATATTGGAAATAAAATCTAGCGAAAGCCCAAGCATCATCATAGTGCCAAGTGTCCAGAGCACAGTTACCCCAACAACAAGCAATGGCATCCAAATACCCCAAAATCGACGATAGGTAAAATATAAGAAAACGATGTTTACAATAATAGAAAGTAAGATAAACAGAACAATCTCTGTCTTTGTAAGATTTACAAAAGTTGTCTGACCGAAACATTTACCAGCGAAATGAACTTTCTTAAACTCAGTGAATGGCTGCACCAATTTTTCTAAATGCTTTACAAGACTATCGCAATTTTCATATTGCAAATTGGGCATTTGCTTGATGATGATGGCCACAGATTTTTTATCTGGAGCAAAGAGGTTTCCGACTAATTCTTTTCTTGACATCACCGCTTTAGCATCACTTGGAATTCTATCTGGCTCGTCGAGGTGTATAAGCGGAGAATTGCTCACCACATTCATGTAAGGCACAAATCGATATACCTCCATTTCGGTGGGTGATGCCACATTTTTAACCTGATGATGCTTGCGTACCAGCTTGCCTAGGCTATCGACCGCCTTCAAAAATTTGTAATCAAAAACATCATTGGCTTTGGTTTCTAAACCTATAAGTATATAATCATCGTCCCAGCCAAACTCTTTGGTGTATTGGTAGAAAAAATCAGTTTCAGGATTATTGAGCGGATAAAAATTCCGCATGTCGAAATCAAACTTAATTCCACTGACAGCATAAAAACCAAATACAGCTGTAATCAGAAAGGTAATTATTATAGTATATATACTTAGTTTGGTATAGTTCATTTTGGCGCTTTTAAATTTTCGTCAAAGTTCTTTTTTTTTAGTGACATTTCAAATCAATTTCAATTTTGTTACAATCGAAAGCTAAAAATACTTAATAAAAAATTTTATATCTTAACTGCTTATTGGGTGTCCTTTCAAACACATCATGCTATTTTTAATAAGGAGATTTGTATATTTGCCATTTGAATGACAAATCAAATTTAAATGAACTCGATTCAATCAAGATACATCATCTTTTTTATACTTTTTAATTGTTTGTTTGTTACAAACTTAAGTGCCATTGACGGCATTTCAATCATAAGTTCCGAAGCGAATCTAAAGAATAGTATCAGCTCAAAAGCAATTAAGGACTGTCTGGATTTACTAAAGAAAGCCTGTAATTGTACTGTTGAAATTAACAACAACAAGGCAAGTATATTGCTGATTTTACCCGAAATTGACAGCACAAAGCAATTATCGGTTCCAGAGAATCAAAATATTTCCACACTCGCTTATGCTTCACAGGATTATACCTGGAATTCAAGATATACAAGCAAACAAATTGAACTAAAACTTGAAACTAGTTCCTACGAGGGTATTAGTTTTGGACTTTACGGACTTTTGCAGGAAAAATTAGGATTTCAGTTTTATCATCCTAAACAAACCCATATACCAGATATTAAAAACTGGCCTTTGACAGAATTATTTGAGTGGAAAGTCAGTCCAAGATTCAATAAAAGAGGCTTT
>CANETR010000274.1 GCA_947441325.1 Saprospiraceae bacterium | reverse complement strand
GTGCTTGCTCCGTTCGACCATTGAAATAGGTAAGGTACTGTACCACCACTCGACATTAAATCAATAGCTCCTACATTGGATGTTGTACAAACAATATCAGTTATATTGGTACTCAAGGATAATGCTGAAGGTTGTGTAATAAGGACCGATTGAATAATGGTACATGCATTAGCATCAGAAACTGTCAATACATAAGTACCTGCAGCTAAAGCTGATAAATTATCGGTTGTTGCACCATTTGACCATGAGAAATTGTATGCAGGACTTCCTCCTGAAACATTAACATTTACTGTAGCATCAGCAAATCCAAAACAAGTTGAAGCTGTGGGAGTTGCTGTAACAATTAAAGCTGAAGGCTCAGTAATTGTAGCCGTTTGAGAACTCGAACAGCCTTGAGCATCAAGGACAGTAACCGTGTATACACCAGCAGCTAGCCCACTAATATTCTGCGTTGTTGCACCATTACTCCATTGATAGGTCAGAGCCGGTGGAGCGTTGAAATTGCAGGCATTTGGCGTATTGGCGGGGGTTGCCGTAAAGGTTCCATTGCCATCAGGAATTCTTGAAATTGTATTACCTTCAGCTGGTTGTGTTACAGTAGCAAAGGAGCCAACTGGGGGAAGCGTAACGGCATTTACACAGCCTGCCAATCCTCTTGTAGGAATTACAGTCCCTGCTACAGGTGTATTACCAACACTGGGATTTCCATAAATCAATCCGTCTACAAAGGTTCCTGCACTGTTGAAAATTGCCAGATATTCGCCACCATTAGTAAAAATTAGCAATTGGCAGCTGTCGGTAAAGCATTGACAGCTGTTTGCATTCAAATCGAATACAGTGCCATTGCCTTGATGTAGTGGAGTATTGTTATTTCCAATAGTAAAAATTCCATCGGCAGGGATCGTAGTGCCCGCAGGGATAGTAATTGTCCAGTCGCCATCAGTCAAAACAAAACAACCAATATTAGCACCCGGAGGGCCTATCAACTCTATAAACTCAGCTGATAAAGGATTGGAAGCATTACCGCAACCAGACCCATCACCAGAGACGAGACCTCCACTGACATCTGTCAAAATTTCATTAATTCTGATAACTGGTGAACTACAGGGTACAGGAGCTGTGCTGGCAGTTATGGCAACGGCTCCATTGTTTATTCCATTGCAAATAACATTATTAACAGCTGATACACTCACAGTTGGCGACGGAGGAGCATTTAATACACTAAATGTAGCACTTTGCCCTGATATACAAAATCCATCAGATGCTGTAACCGTATAGCTTGTACCGGCAGTCATGTTCAATATCTCGCCAGCACTTCCAACTGTAGGACCTGAAGGAGTAAAAGTATATGTAAAAGCAGCATTAAAGTTTGATATTGTACTTAACCCCGGAGCAGAACAACTTGGTTGCACTACATTAATTGTAGGAATTGAAGGCAACGGATTGCTTGTAATGAAAACAATCAAGATACCACCAGCAGCTCCAGCACCACCCTGACTATCTCCTCCACCTGCACCAGCACCACCAAAATTTAAACCGGGAGCATTACTACTTGCCCCACCTGCTCCACCAAATGGTCCAGCTGCTGCTCCACCGACTCCTCCATTTCCTCCACTTCCATTTAGGCCTGAACCGCCATTAGTGTTAGTAGAACCGCCCGAAGCAGTACCACCTAAACCACCATTACCTGTACTGCCATTTGTACCAGATCCTCCTGTTCCTCTCTGACCCCCATTTGCTAAAAGATTTACCGGAATTCCACCTTGAGCTGTCCCAGTGAAAAAGCTATTTCCTCCATTAGTTCCGTTGCTACCACTTACAGCATCCGACCCATTAGACCCGCCACAACCACCTGCACCAATGCTGTAGTTAAAAACTGAGCCTGGAACTACGTTTATTGTGATGCTTGAATAAGCACCAGCCCCAGCGCCACCGCCTCCTCGAGTGTTAAACAAACCACCATTGCTACCTCCGCCACCGCCGCCACCGCCGGCGCCAGCACCATAAACATGAATTGTCATAGAAGTGACATTGCAAGGCACTGTAAATGAACCACTAGTAGATGAAGCATTACATGCCAGCGGTCCAGTCAAAGTAACATCTTGTGCTTTTGCAGTAAGACAAAATATCAAAAATAATATAGTAAACAAAACATGAATTCTCATGATTCAAGTATTTTTGATTCTGAAATATGGTTTAATTCTCTGCAAATATATTGTCTTTAAACTAATTATTTTTGGTGCATGGCTTACACATGCAAGATTTAACAGAATGCTAATTTTGTCATGGCAAAGTTTCGTTTTTATTAAGAAGATGTATTATACTTTCTAGAATCAACTCAGTTTTGGTTGGCATATCAATCCAAATAATATCTTTTTCTCTTTTAAGCCAGGTGACTTGCCTCTTGGCATAATTGCGGCTATGTTGCTTAATTTTTTCTACAGCTTCTGCCCTGCTCATTTTTCCATCAAAAAAATCGAAAAATTCCTGATAACCCACTGTCTGCAATGCGTTCAAATGTTTTTTCGGATAGAGTTCATGCGCCTCGGCTTCGAGACCTTCTGCTATCATTTTATCCACTCTTCGGTTAATTCTATCGTATAAAATTTCACGGTTCCAATTCAAGGCAAATTTTAACACTTGAAAAGGTCTCTCATCCTTTTCCCTGCCCTGAAAGGAGGAAAAAGGCATCTTACTCAGTCGGCAGACTTCTAAAGCCCTGATGATACGATGCGGATTATTTAAATCGACCTTTGCATAATAATCTGGGTCAGATTTCAGTAGTTCTTCCTGCAATGGCACTATTCCCTCTTTGTCAAATTTATCTTTCAATTCCTGTCTGATGTTTTCTGGAATTTCGGGATAACTGTCCACACCCTCGCAGACGACTCGCATAAAGAGTCCTGATCCCCCAACCATTATAGCTACTTTTTTGTTTTTGAAATAGGTATCAAGGAAACTTAAGACATCTTTTTCATAATCCCCAGCGCTATAATGATGCTCAACAGAATGATTGTCAATAAAGTGATGTTTAGCTTCGGCTAATTCTTCGGGACTTGGTTTGGCTGTTCCTATGTTCATTTCACGATAAAACTGCCTGGCATCGCAGGAAATAATTTCAGCTTCAAAATGTTTGGCAATTTCGATTGATAAAGCTGTTTTTCCACTGGCTGTGGGCCCTGCGATTACCAGCAACAATGGCTTTTGTAAAGATTCCATGCTTAAAAGTCTGATAGAATACAATTTAATCCATATTCAAATAGAATGTTTTTTTACATTTATCTGACATGTGACAAAGGACAAAATTAAGATTCAATATTGACAATGCCGTTTTTGAAACAGAATAAAAAAAATTAGCACAGTTATCTTTGAAAACAGTCTAATGCTTAGCTTTGTGCAATAATATCAAGGTTAAAGTTGAAAGAGGAAAGATTGAAAGATTTTTTAGTACGGAGTGGCCAGGTACGAGGTACGAGGTGCCAGTTTAGAGGAAAGTTGAAAGTATGAAAGAGGAAAGATTTTTTAGTGCGGAGGAGCTAGGTACTAAGCACTAGTTTAGATGAAAGAGGAAAGAATTAAAGAGGAAAGTTTTCTTCTCGTCCAAAAGACGAGACTAACTTCTGACTTCGAATTTTTCTATAAATGTTCAATACTCAATGTTCAATGTTCAATAAAAAATGCTCAATGTTCAATGCTCAATACTCAATGTTAAATGTTTAATGTTAAATACTCAATACTAAAATGGAAATAGACAAACAAAAAATAGTTAGCGCCCTCCAAAATATTCTCGACCCACAGACTGGTCAGGATATAGTTAGCCTTAGAATGGTAGAAAACCTGCAGACTGAGGGAAATAATGTCAGTTTTACGCTTGTTCTTTCTTCGCTGAATGCACCGCAAAAAAACGAATTGAATTTTGCCTGTATCAATGCAGTGAACGAGATTTATCCCGAGGCAGAAGTGCATATTCATGTAAAAGCAAAAACTGAAAACAGCCAAGGCAACAACAGCATTGTACCGCATATTAAAAATATTATAGCTGTTGCTTCGGGCAAAGGCGGTGTTGGTAAAAGCACTGTTGCTGTAAATCTCGCACTCGGATTGAAGGCATTGGGCGCCAAGGTAGGCCTTATGGATGCCGATGTTTATGGCCCATCGCTGCCCACCATGTTCGGACTAAAAGGGCAACGTCCAAAAATACAGGATGTACATGGGCAGCCCAAGATTGTTCCCATTGAGAAATTCGGGATTCCGACCATATCCATTGGCTATATTATCGAAGCCGAACAGGCTGTTGTACTT
>CANETR010000273.1 GCA_947441325.1 Saprospiraceae bacterium | reverse complement strand
TTTAGCCCGTACTAAAGCAGAAATTAAAGGTACCAAAGGTTTAGGAATTTTTCTACTTGAGCCGAAATTGCCCGATGGAGCTTCAAATGGTATGGAACTCCTCAGACTAAAAGATAAGCTGGGTACGCGGTCGATGGCTAGTGGCGAGTATATTTTTAATAATGCAGTTGCAAAACTTGTTGGAGGCGAGACAGAAGGTTTTAAAATCATGACCGATATGATCAACCTCTCAAGGCTCTACAATTCGGTGGCGGCAATTGCCGGTATGCGCAGGGCTATTATCGAGGCCTATCAGTTTCTGTCATTTAGAAATAGCTTTGGTAAAAATGTTTTGGAGCATGCGCTGCCGCGTGTTAAACTTCAAGAGTTGGGCGCAATTTATTTAGGTAATTTTTACCTTACATGGCGAGCAATAGAAGCACTCGATGCTGCCGAGAGCGGAGATACTGATGAGGCTGAACTGTTAAGGGTACTCACGCCTATGGCCAAAAAATCAAGCGCAGAAACCGCTGTCTATGCCGTACGCGAAGCGATGGAACTAATGGGCGGTATGGGCTATATCGAAGATGGGGTTGTGCCCAAGATCATGCGCGATGTGATGGTTTTGCCTATTTGGGAAGGTGCTGGAAATATTATGATTTTAGATATGTTGCGTGCAGCTGTTAAATCAAAAGGATTAGGAATAATATTTGCAGAAATAGAGACTGAATTTGAATCTGCAGTAGCATCCCCTTATCTTAATGAGGAAAATTGGCAAAAAATCATTACGCATTTCATGTCGCTTAAGGCTTTGATAAGCCAATTACAAAATGAGGCGCAGGATATCATGGAAACAACGGCAAAAATTGCCTTCGAGAGGCTGTCAAAATACTATCAGTTGTCTTGTCTCTTACGTTATTACGATGAAGACAGTGCAAAATGGATAGGACCAGCAATAGCATATTACAGCGATGTAGTTTTAAATAGTAATGCATTGGAATTAAAAGCACCGCCCAGTTTAGAAAAGATTAAAAATCTCCTGGCTTGGGATTTCTAAAAAGTCAAGAAAATAATTTTAAATAATTAAATATCAATATAATGAATGAAATACTTAAGCAGTTAATGCACGAGTTTGAAAGGCCCCTGCAAAATCCGGTGCTGATATTTTCATTGCTTTTGTTAATTATATTGATTGCACCAATTCTTGTAAAAAGGATAAAAGTTCCCGGTATTATCGGACTCATCATTGCCGGTGTTATTGTCGGACCTCATGGATTTAATTTATTAGCAAAAACAGATGCTATCAGGTTATTCTCAACAATTGGACTCTTGTATATCATGTTTATTGCCGGATTGGAACTCGATTTAAACGATTTCCGGAAAACGCGGCATAAAAGTATCATGTTTGGATTCTTTACTTTTATCATTCCAATCCTTATCGGATTCCCAATTTGTTACAATTTATTGGGCTATGATTTTAATGCAAGTTTTCTTACGGCAAGCATGTTTGCCACGCATACTCTTGTAGCATATCCAATTGTGAGCAGGCTTGGCGTAGCAAAAGACGAGGCAGTGGCCGTGGCTGTGGGAGGCACTTTGTTGACAGATACTGCAGTACTGCTTATTTTGGCCATTGTTAAAGGTAATGCTTCGCCCGAGGGATTAAGTTTTGATTTTTGGATGCGACTGATTATTGGGCTTACTTTATTTACATTGATTATGTTTTTACTGGTGCCCAGAATTACGAGATGGTTTTTTAGAAAATTGGAATCGGAGAAACATTCACACTATATTTTTGTACTCTCAGTTGTTTTTTTTGCTGCCTTTTTGGCCGAAATAGCAGGTGTTGAGCCTATCATTGGCGCCTTTGCTGCCGGGCTTGTACTCAACCCACTTATTCCACATTCGTCGGCGCTGATGAATAGAATTGAGTACGTTGGAAATGCCTTATTTATTCCATTTTTTCTTATTAATGTTGGCATGCTCGTCGATATGTCGATACTCTTCAAAGGTTATACTGCTTTAATTGTAGCGGGAGCTTTAACTGCCGGCGCAATATTCAGCAAATGGTTGGCGGCCTATGTTACGCAGTTACTCTTTAAATACAGCCCCACTCAAAGAAATCTAATAACAGGCCTAAGTAGTGCGCATGCTGCAGCTACAATCGCAATCATTTTAATTGGGTATAATTTGAAAATTTTAGATGAGAACATTTTGAATGGTACTATTATCCTTATTCTCATCACCTGTTTGTTTGCTTCTTTTATAACCGAGAAAGCTGCCAAAAAACTTGCTGTTACGGCTTCGACAAATGAAAATGGCGAGACGAAATCTTATGGCAGAGAGAAAATTCTTTTGCCAGTTGCCAATTTTTCAAATTTTGAAAAGTTATTGGATTTTGCCATTTTATTCAAAGATAAAAAATCTAAGGCGCCAGTCACCATGCTCTCAGTTGTAACAAACGATGCCGACGCCGAAGCAAATATAGCCGATGCTCAAAAAAGAATCGAAACGGTAAAATTACATGCCTCTGCTTCTGAGACAAAAGTGGATTTTATAACCACAATCGATTTTAATCCAGGTAATGGGATTGCCAGAACATCTAGAGAGATTATGGCTAATACCATACTTTTGGGCTGGCCAAGGAAAAAAGGATTCATTGATAAGCTAATGGGAGAGGTGTTGGAACAGGTTTTGGAAAATACCGATAAAATGGTTGTTATTACCAATACCGAAAGTGTTGCTATGAACTATTCCGGAATACGACTCATCTGTCCGCCACTTGCCGAATTAGAGAATAATTTTGCACAATGGCTAAAAAAAGTAGATAAATTAGCTGCCGAGATAAGTGTTCCACTTACAGTCTGTTCAACTGATCTGACTGCTGATGCAATTCGAAAAATGAACGACAAAAAAGGGTTCTCCGCCAATTACTCTTTTAAACATATGTCAACTTTTGAAGGTTTGGAAGAAATTGCTTCGGAATGTTCACCACAAGAAATGATCATCCTTATTTCTGCACGTCCGGGCGCTGTATCCGATACCAATGAATTGGACAGCTTACCCAAAAGAATGGAAAATATTTTCGAAAAGAATCACCGCATTATCATCATACCATAATTAACAAGGTGAAAGAAACATTTGAAACCAACCTCCATTTAGCTGAGCTGAAGAAAAAACTGCTCAATTGGGCTTCGTCTTTCAAATTTGTCGCTCATTATGATAATAACGAGTATAATAATAATCTTTACAAAAGATTCGAATGTTTGGGCGCTGTTTCAAATGGAAATAGCTTTGTTCGAAATGTTGGAAATAATGCCTGGGATGATTTTGAAAACTTAAAAAAACAGAATCCCGATAATTGGTTTTTTGGCTATTTTGGTTACGATTTAAAAAACGAATTGGAGGAGCTCAGCTCTAACAATAAGGATTTTCATACATCAGCTTCCATTTGCTTTTTTATTCCTGAAACGGTAGTTGCAATCAAAACAAATTCGAATCTAATTGAAATTAGTGCCGAAAACCCAAAGGCTGTATTGGATGAAATTTTAAAAGCAAAAGCTACAGATGAATTTTACCCGAAAAACATAAGCGTAAAAGCTGCTATTACAAAGGAAGAATACATTACGGCTGTCGATAAAATTAGAGAACATATCATAGAGGGCGATTTGTATGAAATGAATTTCTGTCAAGAGTTCTATGCAAATGGGCTTTTGGAACCTGCAAGTTTTTTTAATAGATTGAACCGTTTTAGTCCCGCACCCTTTTCGGCTTGGTTTAAAAATGATAAGCAACATATTTTTTCGGCCAGTCCCGAACGTTTTCTTTACAAAGACAGTGAAAAGGTAGTCAGTCAGCCTATTAAGGGCACCATACAGCGGTCAGATGATAAGATGCAGGATCTTATGCTTAAAGAAGAACTTTATATGAGCGAAAAAGACCGCGCCGAAAATGTTATGATTGTAGATTTGGTAAGAAATGACTTGAGTCGCATGGCTGAAATTGGTACAGTTGAAGTGGAAGAGCTATTCGGGATTTATGGCTTTCGCCAGGTTTGGCAAATGATTTCGACGGTAAGTGCAAAACTAAATAATGAAGCAGATTCCATAGAAGCGATTAAGGCCGCCTTTCCTCCCGGGTCTATGACCGGAGCCCCCAAAATAATGAGCATGGAACTAATAGAGCAATACGAATCCTCTGCCCGTGGCGTTTTTTCGGGGACTTTGGGCTATTTCAGTCCTGATGGTAATTTTGATTTTAATGTGCTCATACGCTCCATTTTTTACAACGAAGACAGCCAAAATATCTCATTCCAGACTGGAGGGGCA
>CANETR010000272.1 GCA_947441325.1 Saprospiraceae bacterium | reverse complement strand
GGGGCAATAAAACCGAAATCGATTTCCTCAACGGCTTTATTGTCGAAAAGGCGTTGGAATACGGTATTGCTACGCCGGTCAATTCCAAAATTGTACAAATGATCAAGGAAATTGAAAGCGGGAAAAGGAAGATTGGATTGGAGAATTTTGACGAATTTTGAAAAAGATTAGTCCGAATTACTATTCTAGCTTAATAAAAATCTTTTTTTCTTCCGAATAGCGATAATAGGTTTTGGCGTTTTGAGGGATCATCTTACCATTTTCAGGGTCATAGATAGACCCATCCTGAGTGATTTCAGCATGTAAAATTCCTTTATCCAAAAAGAATTTAATGGTTTCTGTTTTTTTGTATGGTTTCAGGCCTTGAAATTCCGACCAAGAACCAACTAAAGTTTCAGTAAGAGATGAATCAAAATCTTTAAAACTAAATTCATTTAAATTTTCCCAAGATATAGCGGGGTTTTTGAAGTTCCCAATTGAAAATAATTTGGCGGTAAATAAGTCTTTCAGATAGAATGAATTAAAATTATCCTCTTTCAAGATAAAATTATGTTCATTTTCCAGACTTAAAAACTTAGGAGTGTATAATTCAAAATTCCAACCCATGGCAACGAAACTCACTTGAGAATGATTTTCAGACAAACAATTTTTTAAATCTTCATAATGTTTTATTAAAATCCATCTATTCTCTTTAAATTCTAATTCAATTATGCTCATTGTTGTGTTTTCATGTTCATATAATTTTTCTTGTGTGAAGCTAAAATCTATTACATAATCAGGTATTTCATTATAGTGATAGAGGAATATAATAGCGTGAGGTTCTCTATTTACATCGTATTAATAAATTTTGGATGCAATAATAAAGTGTTCAAGAATTTTTGGCTTTTGATTATACTTATTTTTTAAATATTCATTATTGTTTTCACTATCTTTAGATTCTAAATAACCTTTCCCATCTTTTACTTCTTTAATACCTTTAAATACAGTTTTCAACCAGTAATCTACATCTACCTCCGGAATTCCTTCGGCCGGTTTTGTATTTTGTATTGTGTCGAGGTATTTAATATTTGTAAATGAGATTTTCTCTTTTTTGACAGTTGATTCATTGTTTTTTTCAGATGAACAACTGCTTAGTATCAACAATATAGTGAATACAAATAGGCCATAAAATATTTTAAATTTCATAATTTATATTTTAGGTAGTTTTAGGTAATTAAGATTGAACCTGGAATTTAGCGCCCAAAATATATAGTCCCTTCTCCCTGGGCATTTTTCTCTGCAATGCTTATAGTGCCAATGTTTTTAACTTCTGTTTCTGAGAGGTATTCATCCACATTTGAACGTTTTACTGAGCATTCACCATTTCTAATGTTAAAATATTGGACTAAATCGGAACTTTTAAACACAAATCCATGACATGCAAAGATTTCATTTCGCATGATTCGAAGTGATTGTTTATCCAAACCTTCAAGTTCTTTCAAGCTTAATAATCTGCTAGAGGTGTAGGGGTATACCTTTTCACCGCAGACACAAGGAATTGATTCTTTTCTTAATTTTGGTTTGTTTTTAGTGGATATTATTTCTTTTTGAGAACTTATTTCTTTTTTGTCTGCCACCTCAGATTTCAATATTACTTTATAATTCGAAATGAAAATGCCAATAAAAATTCCAACGATTAAGGAAGCTGATATTATAGCTGCTGTTTTCATACATGTAAATTAGGTGTAGAGTTATATGGTTTTTTAATCGAAAAAAGTGGCTTTTTCTAATTTAGATATTAGCAAGAACAAAGTTAATAAACTTATATGTAATCAATATATTATGTATCATTAATATTTGAAACAAAAGCCTGAAAAAACAAAAAATATACTGCTGTCAGATTTAAGTAAAAAACTCCTATATTTGCGGCGAAATCATCAGATTGTCAGAAATTAAAAGTGGAAAGAAAGGAAGAGTAAAGATTTCAAACTTCCGACTTCAAATGACCGTTAAACAAATACGCCAGCAATTTCTCGATTTTTTTGCCTCAAAAGGCCACGAAATAGTGCCATCGGCACCCATTGTCAATCAGAACGACCCAACCTTGATGTTTATTAACTCGGGAATGGCACAGTTTAAGGATTATTTCCTGGGCAATCGTCCGGCACCCTACGCACGCATTGCCGACACACAAAAATGCCTGCGCGTATCGGGTAAGCACAACGACCTGGAGGATGTAGGGATGGACGGTACGCACCACACCATGTTCGAGATGCTCGGCAACTGGTCTTTTGGCGATTATTTTAAAAAAGAAGCCATAGACTGGTCATTTGAACTCTTAACAAAGGTCTATGGCATTCCGGTCGACAGATTGTACGCCACTGTTTTCGAAGGCGATCCAAAGGAAAATCTCGAATCAGATCAGGAAGCTTTTGAACTTTGGCTCAACTATCTGCCTAAAAATCATATCGTTTACGGCAATAAAAAAGATAATTTCTGGGAAATGGGCGACACTGGTCCCTGCGGCCCTTGTTCCGAAATTCATGTGGATTTGCGTCCCGATGCTGATCGCGCCGTCTTGCCGGGAGAGGAATTGGTCAACAAGGATCATCCAATGGTTATTGAAATATGGAACAATGTTTTTATGCAGTTCGAGCGCAGCTGGGACGAAGCAAAAGGCGGTTCAAAAGCCCTGGTGGAATGGGAACGCGCCTTCGATGGTCCGCGCGACAGCTCCGCCTTCAAAAAGGCCAGAAATGAAAAACATACCGAAGTGACTGTTTTGAAAGAACTTTCGGCCAAGCATGTGGACACCGGTATGGGACTTGAGCGACTCTGCATGGTCATTCAGGGCGTAAATTATACATATGATACCGATGCTTTCAGCCCCATCATCCGCTTTTTGGAAGCAGCTTCGGGCATGAAATATACAGGCAGCTACGAGCGCGATGCCAAAACAGATATTGCCATGCGCGTGATTGCCGATCATATCAGGGCGGTGACCCTGGTCATCGGCGACGGACAATTGCCATCGAGCAATGGGGCAGGCTATGTGGTGCGCCGTGTGCTACGCCGTGCAGTTCGTTATTATTTCAGTTTTCTGGGCATCAAAGAGCCGCTCATGTATAAACTGCTGCCCATCGTTGCCGATATGTTCGACGGCGTTTTTCCCGAGGTCAAAGCTCAGGAAAACTTCATCGCTCAGGTTATCAAAAGCGAAGAAGAAGCCTTTTTGAGAACACTTGCATCGGGTTTGCGCCGCTTAGACGAGTTGGCCACTCCCGGTCAAACCCTCGATGGCCGTATTGCCTTCGAATTGTACGATACCTTTGGCTTCCCGATTGACCTAACGATGCTCATTGGCAAAGAAAAAGGTTTTGAAGTGGATGAGCGCGGATTTGAAGCAGCCCTTTCGGAGCAGAAAGACCGCTCAAAACGCGATGCCGAAAAAGAAACAGGTAACTGGACCGAAGTTGCTCCGGGCAATCCAACAGGCTTTGTCGGTTACGACCAATTGGAAAATACGACCCGTCTGCTGCGCTACCGCAAAGTGGTGGAAAAGAAAAATACCTATTATCATCTGGTTTTGGAAGAAACGCCCTTTTATCCCGAAGGTGGTGGACAAATTGGCGACAGCGGCTGCCTCTGGTTTGGCAATGAAAAAATTGACATCATCGATACCCGCAAGGAAAATGACCTGATTCTGAGCATTAGCAGCAAGTTGCCTGCTAATCCCGACAGCAGCGTAAAAGCAACCGTCGATGCCGAAAAACGCCGACTGACCGAAAATAACCACTCGGCTACGCACCTGCTGCACGCGGCATTGCGTCAGGTATTGGGTACGCATGTACAGCAAAAGGGCTCTTTAGTGAGCGATGAGTTGTTGCGTTTCGACTTTGCGCATTTTGCCAAAATGACCCAGGAAGAAATTGATCGCGTAGAGCGCATAGTCAACAAAAAAATCCGCGAAAATATTTCCCTGAAGGAACAGCGTCAGCTGCCTATCGAAGAGGCTAAAAAGACTGGTGCGATGATGCTTTTCGGCGAAAAATACGGTGAAACAGTTCGTGTCATCACCTTCGATGATGCCTATTCGAAAGAACTTTGTGGCGGTTGCCATGTAAAAAATACCGGATCTATCGGACTTTTCAGAATCAAGGAAGAAACTTCCATCGCTGCAGGTGTACGCCGCGTCATTGCCCTCACTGCAGATGCTGCCGAGGATTTGATGCGCAGCGAAAGTCAGGAACTCTCTGAGGTTCGTGCCCGTTTCAACAATCCAAAAGACTTGCTCAAGACTTTGGACAATCTGCTCGAAGAGCAGAAAAAACAGCAAAAACTCATCGAGGAG
>CANETR010000271.1 GCA_947441325.1 Saprospiraceae bacterium | reverse complement strand
GATATTGAGCATAGGCCAGCGCCAATGCCAATTGACCACTACCTTCAGGCCCTATAAAAATTTGGGCATGAGCGGTTCTTCCGGCATTAAACGTGTCTATTAAATGCCTTTTTAATTTTTCTTGTGAGAGTACTTCTGAGAATTGCATAGTGCAAAGTTAGGGTACAGGAATTAAGAAATCCACTATTCTTGGTATTTTTTCTTGTATTTCAATTTCTGTTAAAGTAAGGCAGCTACAATTGAAGATTATTTTATTAAATTTGTATTCTACACAAAAAAAATGCTCAATCCCAAGTCATTTTATTTTGCCTTCAAAGGAATTGCCGATTTGTTCAGCGGTAGGCACCCAAATGCGATTGTTCACCTGCTTGCAGTTGTAACAGTGTGCATTGCCGGATATTTTTTCAAAATTAGTTCCTTCGAATGGCTTGTTGTTGTGCTTTGTTTTATGGCTGTCATCACGCTCGAAGCGGTAAATTCTGCGATAGAGTATGTTGTCGATTTAGTATCGCCCGATTATCACCCATTGGCCGAAAAGGCCAAGGACATGGCTGCTGGGGCAGTATTGTTGGCGGCTCTAGCTTCTATAATTATTGCTGCAATTGTTTTTTTACCAAAAATCATCTCCTGCTTTTTATGAAAAAATTTCTCTTCACTTTAATTCTTTTATTTAATGCGCTAATCATTTTGGCGCAACCAGAACCCAAAATAACTGAGCAAATTCGATCCAATTCTAAAGGCAGTTTCAATGCTTTGGTGATGGAATTGCCTGGAAAACTATCTTCTTTGAATACGGTTAAAAAAGAATGGGGCACTTACATCAAAAAATACAAGGGAAAAGTGAGCTTTAACAAAAAAGCGGATGAATATTTCAGCGATGATGCCAAAATAAAAGGAATGAGCGAGAATGCTGTTGACATATACTGTAAAATTATACCGAAAGATGTTGAAAATATAGAAGTAATTGTTTGGTATAACCTGGGCATTATTTATTTGTCATCCAAAGAATATTCACAAGGCATGGCAGCTGCAGAAGGTATAATGATTGAATTTTCCAAGTTGGTTTACTTGAATATTTTCAAAGAAAAACTGAAAGAGGAAGAAGCCATGCTGAAAAAGATGAATACAGAATTGAAAAATACTCAAAAGCAGGCTCAAAGCTTCGAAGATAAAATGAAGGATTACGAATCAGAAATTTCAAAGATTCAAAAGAAAATAAGCGAAAACAAAGAATTGCTTGCCACAAATAAAGAAAAACAAGCTAAGCAAAAGTCAGAAATCAACGCACAAGAAAAGACTATCGACAACACTTTAAAAGAAATTGACGCAGCAAAACGAAAAAGAAAATAAATTTCAAGTTCATGGGGAACTTTTATTGCTCCTTTTCAATTGATTACTATTATATATTATAAAATTTTTATATTTTTTTCAACTTTGCTGTTCACAAACACAAGACTTAATACATTAACATTCATTATTAAAATTACCAACATCCTCAAACTATTAAAAATGAAAACTTCTTTCCTGACCCTTTTGATTGCTATAGTACTGTTCGGTTTTAGCTCATGCTCAAGCGACCAATCCGCTAAAAATATATCTTCGAGCTTATCAGACAGCACAAAAGAAACCCGTAGCCCACAAGGTGCAAAGAATTTCGGAACAAAATTTTCCAGTGTCGATGAAACTTATATCGTTCTAAGTCCAGACGGTAGTTTTGAAGCTTCGTTTGAATATGAAAACCGTATTAAAGGAAGCTGGTCAAAAGAAGATGAGGGAAAAACATTGAAGTTAAGCACAGAAAAATCAGGTGATGGCAAGGGCAAATCTTACATCAAAACATTTACCGTTATCGAACATAGCGATGAAGTGTTGAAACTTGTTGACAGCAAGGGTAAAAATATTGAAATGACTGCCGAATAATAAAGGCTAATAATAATTACATACAGCGGGCAAATGCCCGCTTTTTTTATTTCTAAGAACTTGGCGTTTAAACAAGCAATTTAATGTTCTTTTTGATTTATTTGAACTAACTTTGCAGGTTTTAATATGTCAGCACAAGACATACACATCAGTAGTAATTAATATTATGGAGAATTTAGTGGCAATTGTTGGCCGACCCAATGTCGGCAAATCTACCTTTTTTAATCGAATGCTAGGCATGCGACAAGCTATTGTTGATGATTTTAGCGGCGTAACTAGAGACCGTCAGTACGGAGTGTCCGAATGGAATGGCAAAAGATTTAACCTGGTCGATACTGGCGGATTTATTGGCGATTCTGATGATGTTTTTGCAGCTGCTATTCGAAATCAGATAAGCATTGCCATTGAGCAGGCGCAGGTGATTATCTTTATGGTAGATGTTACTACCGGCATCACCGACCTTGACCAAAAGGTTGCCCGTATCTTACAAAACAGTAAAAAACCTGTGTTAATGGTGGTAAATAAGGTTGATAACCATGAGCGCATGATGATGATTCACGAATTCTGGGCTTTAGGATTTGACAATCTATACCCTGTCTGCTCCAACTCGGGAAGCGGTACCGGTGAGGTGCTAGATGATTTAGTAAAGCTATTGCCTGGTATTAAAGACGAAGAACAAAGACTGCCTCATTTTGCTATTATCGGTCGCCCAAATGCTGGAAAATCTTCTTTTATTAATCTACTTCTAGGAGAAGAACGTACCATAGTAACAGACATTGCTGGCACCACCCGCGATAGCATTCATGCACATTACAATAAGTTTGGTCATGAGTTTGTACTCGTAGATACGGCAGGTATTCGTCGCAAAAGAAGTGTAAAGGAAGACTTAGAATTTTACTCGGTACTGAGAGCATTGCGTGCCATTGAAGATGCCGATGTTTGTATTCTGATGCTCGATGCCACGAAGGGGCTCGAAACTCAGGACCTGAATATTTTCCGTATTGCGATGAAAAACAACAAAGGCATTGTAATTCTGGTCAATAAATGGGACTTGGTTGAAAAGGACGAAAAAACAATACTGAAATACGAAGCAGATATCAAAGAAAAATTGAAACCGAATGATGATGTTCCGATTCTCTTTGTTTCTGTGCTCGAGAAACAACGCGTACACAAAGCAGTTGAGGCTGCCATGCATGTCTATCAGAACAGAACCAAAAAAATCTCTACTTCCAAGCTGAATGACTTTTTGGAAATGGCACTCGAAAATTATCATCCACCTGCATATCGCGGCAAAATGATTTCGATAAAATATGCGATTCAGCTGCCTACTCCCTACCCTTCTTTTGTATTTTTCTGCAACAATCCAAAGTATTTGAACGAATCGTACAAGAACTATCTGGAGAATAAATTGAGAGAAACATTTGATTTTTCTGGCGTACCGGTTAAACTTTTCTTCAGAGAAAAATAAATTTAACACAAAAAAATGGTTTACTATCTTCAAGGAAAGTAAACCATTTTTTGTTTTTAACGCTAAGGCTATTCCACTGATAATTTTCTAATTATCTGACTTCCCTCCAAATCAATTACAATTGTGTAAATTCCGGCAGCAAGATAAGCTGGGATTTCAAATTCTCGGGCAGCAGAGTTTGAGCTGTAAACTAATTGTCCGATTGCATTGTACAATTGAACTTCCTTTATATTTGCCTCAAGTCTTATATTGAGGATTGAGCCTGCACTAATTGGATTGGGATAAATGGCAAGATCTGCATTTTTATCAAAATTTACATTTCTGATTGGGCTATAGCTTACTTCATTATTTGAATCTAAAATCTTTAGTCTGTAATAATTTTTCAGTTGCGGGTCTGTATCGAGATATTCGAAATGAGTATCTGAAGCATATCCTTCAATGGTCGCAATTGTGCTAAAATCAACAGCATCGATACTTCTTTGTAATTCAAAAACTGTAACTTCCTGATTATCCGATTCAAGTTCCCAATTCAATTTTACGTTCTCAAACTCTTTATTGGCCTCAAAGCGCTTAAGATTTACAGCCAATAAGGTCAAACAGGGCACTGAGCTTAGCGCACCGCAGTTTGATGGGTTTGAAAGATTGGTATAATCAAAAGTACCAGTCCTAAGGGCATTGACAAAATAACGGTTGGCATCATTGTTTGGGGCACCAGGAGTTTCAGTTCCGGCAGATACATCCCCTCTGCCAAAATTAGGTGCTTTGGTAAAATCACCGCAGTTGAAAAAATAATTTCTTGCTGTTCCAGGGCCATCCAATACATTAAAGGAAGAACCGCCACCCAATAAGGAAGGAAAGTTCGGAAATAAATCTGTTGGCAAATCAGCAACATTACCATAAGAAAACCCATGAAAGAATGTGCCATCGGGCTTTCTTGTTTGGGCT
>CANETR010000270.1 GCA_947441325.1 Saprospiraceae bacterium | reverse complement strand
CATCTGTAATAACAGGTCCAGCAAGTGTTTGTGCTTTTGCTACTGAAACATATAGCGTTAGCAATGATCCGAATCTTTCATTCAACTGGTCTTACCCTGCAACCTGGACGGGCATGAGTAGTTACAATATTACCAATGTTACCTTCGATAATACTTCAGGTGTTATAACGGTTACAGCCAATAACGTTTGCGGAAGCTCAGCTCCAAGAATCCTGAATGTTACAATTGGTGCATTGCCTGTTGCAGGTTTTAGCTATGTTGATAATAATGGAACTGTAAACTTTACAAATTCTTCGACCAACGCAACTGCCTGGTCATGGAGTTTTGGTGATGGCAACAGCTCAACTTCTCAGACGCCTCAAAATAGCTATGCAAACAGCGGAAACTATACCGTTACTTTGATTGCAACCAATAGCTGTGGAGATTCTGATACAACAACTCAGTCAATTACGGTAAATATTGTCAGTTCAACAATTGCTGCTGAACTTGCCAATTTGAAAATCTATCCAAATCCTGCCAAAAATATCATTACTGTTGATGGTTTCAATGAAACATTGATGGGTGAACTTATTTTGGTAAGAGATGTATTGGGAAGAACCCTAATTACAAATGTTGTTAACTCAATAAATCAGTCTGTTAATATCGAAAATCTGGCCGCCGGTGTCTATACCATCGCTGTCAAAGACAGGATTTTTAAATTCATAAAGAATTAAAAATTAAGTTCTAAAATATAAAATAGGGCAGAGGTACAATTGTATTTTCTGCCCTATTTTTTTAGGATTTGGTCAGCTAAATTTGAAGAATTCAAAACTACTTTGATGAAGATGAACTAAAAATCTTCAAATAATGTTTGAATGATTGTACAATTAATATAAATTTGTATAATTATATTAACATTATGGCAAATAAAACACCTTTATTGCTGCCCCGCGATCAAAGAATTATGGAGACGCTGGGTGAAAATATTAAACTCGCCCGACTTCGTCGCAGGCTGAGTGGACAGCTCGTATCAGAAAGAGCCGGAATCAGCAGAACTACACTTATTTCTATAGAAAAAGGGGATGAGGGGGTTAGCATCGGATTTTATTTGTTGGTACTGCATGCCCTTGGCTTAGAAAAGGATTTTCTGAAATTGGCCGCCGATGATGTGTTGGGTAGGAAATTGCAGGACTTGCAACTTGTAACCAAGAAACGTGCTCCAAAAAGAAAGAAAAATGAGTAAACGGACCATATATGTATATGCCGACTGGCATAGTCCGGATTCACCTGTACTAATGGGTTTTCTATACGCCGAACTTCTGCGGGGTAAGGAGATTTTTTCTTTTGAGTACAGCAAGGACTGGCTCAAAGGAAATTTAGAGTATAGATTAGATCCTGATTTGGAATATTACAGTGGTATCCAATATCTGAACGATTTTAAAAAATCAAATTTTGGTTTATTCCTTGATTCTTCTCCCGACAGATGGGGCCGCTTACTTATGAAAAGAAGGGAAAGTGCCATCGCCAGATTTGAGCAAAGAAAAGAAAATAAACTCTTCGAATCGGATTTCCTTTTGGGGGTATATGATGCAAATAGAATGGGTGCTCTAAGGTTTAAAACCGTCGATGGCGAAGATTTTTTGGATAATAACAAGGAAAGAGCAAGTCCACCCTGGACCTCCATCAGAGAACTTGAACAGATAAGTCTTAAACTTGAGCACGATGCTGTTTCTGATGATCCGGATTATCTGAAATGGCTGAATATGCTTGTTGCTCCAGGTTCTTCGCTTGGTGGCGCCCGTCCAAAAGCAAGTATTATAGATAGCGATGGGCAGCTATGGATTGCCAAATTTCCCAGTAATAATGATTTTACAGATCAGGGCGCTTGGGAAATGCTGGTACAGGAACTGGCTATTCACTGCGGCATAAATATGTCAAAGTCAGTTGCTAAGAGATTTTCGAGTAGACACCATACATATTTGACTAAGCGTTTTGACCGTAAAGCAGACGGAACCAGAATTCATTTTGCCTCAGCTATGACTTTATTGGGTAGGATTGACGGAGATGATGCCGCTGAAGGGTTGAGCTATGTCGATATTGTAGATTTTATATCTACACAGGGCGCAAATTCAAATGCCGACCTGGAGCAACTTTGGCTCAGAATAGTTTTCAATATCTGCGTGTCAAATACAGACGACCATCTCAGAAATCACGGTTTTCTGCTCACGGAAAATGGCTGGCAACTCTCACCTGCTTATGATATTAATCCAATTGAAGACGGAAATGGTTTAAAACTTAATATAACAGAACTTAATAATGCATTAGATTTAAATCTGGCTTTTGAAATGTACCCATATTTTAGGTTAAATGAAAAAAGAGCCTTGGAACTAATAAAAAAAGTAAAATCAGTTGTTGCCAATTGGCGTTTACTCACAAAAAAGTTTGAGATAACAAAAGCAGATCAGGAAATTAAGGCCAAAGCATTCGAAAATTTTGTAGATTTAGATTAGGTTTTGTATCTTTGTTAAATAAACTGTTTATTAAAACCCCAATGAAAAAATTACTCTTCTTCTTAGTACTTTTATCTTTTTCAGAAATCCAGGCACAGACTTATTTTGGATTCCCCGACAGCAATGCGGTGTGGAATGTCAACCGTTCGGATATTGGAGGAATTTTTCCTCTGAACCCATACTTTGTCAATGGAGATACGCTTATCAATGGACGTATTTATAAAAAAGTGTATCAATCTTTAGATTCCTTTCCAAATCAAATAAATGCTACTTATGAAGCTGCAGTTAGAGATAGTAACCAACAATGGTTTTTTGTTTTCGGTTGGGACAGTAATGAAACGCTAGCCTATGATTTTAGCCTGAATACAGGTGATACAATCACCCTTGATTATAATGATGTAACTTTGCGCGTAAACGAAGTGGATTCCATCTTATTGGCCGGGCAGTACCGTAAAAGAATGAAAATGTCTTTTATCTATGATTTAAGTGGCTACTCCTATGAAGATTGGATTGTTGGAATAGGAAGTACTTTCGGACTTTTAGACCCCGGTCTTTCTATTGTTTGTGCAGGGCGTCAACTAACCTGCTTCCACCAGGATGAAGTGCTTATCTACACCTCAATGCCCGATTCTAACTGTCGGTATAGCTATGTTGGAACCAATAAGTTTGAGTCCGGTACAGGTCTAAAAATTTATCCCAATCCTGCCAAAGACAAAATTATACTTAAATTCGATGAGAATTGTGAAAACTGTAGTGCTCAACTCTTCGATATCATGGGGCGACAGCAATCGGCTCCAAAACAATTCAATTCCAATGAACTAGAGATTAAGAGGGAGGAATTAAAGTCGGGAATATATTACATGAGAATCGAGTCTGCGAATAGCTATTGGCTGGAAAGAGTAGTCTGGGAATAAAGAGTGTAATGTATAATTATACACAGTTTTAAGGTAATAATTGTATAATTATTTGAACATTATGAATTGATTGCTTCAAATCAATTTAAATTCAATTCCTCAAAGGCATGGCAAATAAATTCTTCTTCTTCCTTCCAGCCTAATCTTTGAAGGGTACATAGTATATATTCCTCGGGCTTACCGTTTTTCTTACAGTTGGAGCACAATTTTGGCATTTTAATGTCTTTGGGATTAAGTTCATTGCCGTCGTCGTCGTAAAAAGGCATTTTTGCGGGTGTTTTAGTGAATTGTGGAAAGATGTTATTGTATATTGTTGAGCAGGAATAGCTCTTCCTCTATTTGATTTTGCTTGAGATAATTTAAAAAAAGTGCTCTGGGAATAAGTTCTGCTCCCAGACTTGCTAAGTGTTCGGTGTGCATTTGACAGTCGATAAGTCCAAAACCAAGGGTCTCCAATTTTTTAACAAATGTGATGAAAGCGGCTTTTGATGCGTTGCTTGTTTTTGCAAACATAGACTCACCAAAAAAGCATTTGCCAAGAGAAATTCCATAAAGTCCACCTACTAACTCCTCATTTTGCCAGGCTTCGACAGAATGTGCAAACCCAAGTTCATGTAGTTTTACATAAGCAGCAATCATGTCTTTCGTTATCCAGGTACCGTATTGTCCATCTCTGTCTATTTTGGCACAGTGCTGCATTACAGTTTCGAAGGCAGTATTGTAGGTGATTTTGAAATAAGACCTGCTCAAAACCTGCTTCATGGTTTTTGACACATAAAGTTTGTCGGGAAAAAGTACCATTCTTGGGTTAGGTGAAAACCAACTGATGGGTTCCCCTTCGTTGAACCAGGGGAAAATGCCACTTCGGTAGGCAAGCAACAATCTTTCAGTGCTTAAATCGCCACCAAAGGCAAGACATCCGCGGCGGTCAGCCT
>CANETR010000269.1 GCA_947441325.1 Saprospiraceae bacterium | reverse complement strand
ATACCACTGAGTAGGATAAGCGCTGGGCAACTGATAACTGGGATAAGTAAAATCGCCTGTATGCACCATAAATAATGGATTATGAGTAGGTATCACATCGTACACCTTCATGTTGGCTGTTTCCTGGCATGAACCTGTTACAAAACTGAAATTTGCAGGCTGACCTTCTGCAGGGAAAGTTTTGAAACTGCCTTTTTTAATGTCGGGAACTGAATTGAACAAAACTCTGTAGTAATATCTAGTGTCGGCAGTCAAGCCATTGATATCCGTAATGACTGAACTATCGAGCGCGACCTGAGCCTGATTTTGAAATTGCAGGGGTGCAGAAAACAAACTGTCGCTATCTATTTCTATGGTAAAACTTTGTAAATTAGCCGTACGAATGTACATACGAAAGCTAGTGTCGGTCATAGCTCCAAGTATAGGGCCATGTGTGATATTCTGAGCTAAAGCAATGCTTGCCCCAAATATTAGAAAAAATCCCAGGACTGTTTTCATGGTTTTACGGTTTGTTTTTCTGAATAATCAAAGTTACAAAAAAGATTTAAGCTTGTTAAAGATTGTTAATCTAAAACTATCTTTGAAGAATATTTCTACAAATATGTATATTTACAGAGACTGAAGTCTAAAAAGGATTTCAATTTTATATTAAGTTTTATGAATGAAGCACCTATAGGTATTTTCGATTCCGGCATAGGCGGACTTACAGTGGCCTCCTCTATCAGTAAAGCCTTTCCAAAAGAATCAATTCTATATTTTGGGGACACTGCACATTTGCCTTATGGCGAAAAATCAATTGAATCTATCCAAAAATTCGCCATCGACATAAGTGATTTTTTATTAGAAAAGGGCTGTAAAATGATTGTTATTGCCTGCAATTCTGCCTCTGCAGCAGCATATGAGCTATTGTCAGAAAAATATGGAGACAGGGTGCCAGTAGTGGATGTAATCAGTCCACTTGTCGAACTCATCTCATCCAAATCTTATAAAAAGGTGGGCGTTTTAGCTACCAAAGCCACTGTAAGATCTGATGTTTACAGCAAAAAACTGATGGCACTGAACCCTGACATTGAGGTATTTTCTCTAGCCGCGGGTTTGCTGGTAACTATGATTGAAGAAGGTTTTTTTAACAACGATATCAGCCATGCTGTTTTGCACAAATACCTTACTTATCCGGATTTTGAAGACATAGAAGCCCTCTTGCTTGCCTGTACGCATTATCCACTAATCAAGCCAGAGATAGAAGCTTTTTACAAGGGCCGTGTAGCAGTTTATGATTCGGTCGATTCTGTTACTGCAAAAATTGGCAAAATACTGACCGAAAACAAGCTTTTAAATGACGGAAAAGAAGAACCTTTTAAGCGATTCTTCGTATCAGATTATACAGATTCATTTGAACAGACAACAAAGATATTTTATCAGGATAAGGTTCAATTAGAAATCGCGGTGCTTTAATTCAAATGTTTTTTTAATGAGAATTCATCTCAATACATTAAGTTAAATGAAGAAAATAAAATCAAAATTTATAATTGTGGCGCTTCTGCTCATGGCAGGAGTTTGGATGGCTACCGATGGAAACCGCTTTGTAAAATTGGCACAAAGCATGGAGATATTTTCGGACGCATACAGGGCTGTAAATGAAATGTATGTTGACGAAACTGACCCAAATCTGCTGATGCGCTCGGCTATTGATTCCATGTTGGCTTCCATTGATCCATACACCAACTATTTTTCTGAATATCAGATGGAAAAAACCCGAATCAACTTCAAAGGATTTTGGGATGGCGTTGGGTTCAGCATCATTGAACATAATGGCAAGATTGTAGTATCCGAGGTTTTTGAGGAATCTGCTGCAAGTTCGGCCGGAGTTTTTACTGGTGACGAACTCATAGCGGTTGAGGGCACCAAAGTAAAAGGCAAAGCCTTGGAAGATATTGAACAAAGTCTTCACGGCAAGGAAGGTACACAAGTATCTGTCACACTTCGCAGCAGAGAAAATGGCACAGAAAAAGACCTTTCCCTTACAAGAAGCAAAATAGAGCGAAAAAATGTGCCCTACTACGATATGATTGACGAAAATACTGCCTATATCGTGCTAACTACTTTTACAGAAAGAGCAGGTGGAAACATTGCCGATGCCTTAAAAGAGCTTCAAAAAAAACATAAACCCAAGCAGGTAATTTTAGACCTGAGAGATAATGGCGGTGGACTCTTGATTGAAGCCGTCAACATTTGTAATCTGTTTGTAAAAAAAGACCAGGAAATCGTTTCCATCAGGTCAAAAATAAAAGAATGGGACCGCCCCTTCAGCACAAGAGACAATCCTATCGATTTGAATATTCCACTCATTGTTTTGATCAATGAAAACTCCGCATCTGCCTCTGAAATTGTTGCAGGAGCCATTCAAGACCTTGACAGGGGCATACTTCTGGGAAGAAAATCTTTTGGAAAGGGCCTGGTTCAGAATGTGTATGATATCGGCTACAATTCAAAAGTAAAACTCACTACTGCCAGGTATTATATTCCAAGTGGCCGTTGCATTCAGGCATTGGATTATCGCGACGGCAAAGGTGTTTTAAAAACAGATACCACCTCGAGACAATTATTAACAAAAAATGGTCGCAAGATCAATGATGGTGGTGGCCTTTCGCCAGATGTTTTTGTACTTTCCAACGACAATAGCGCTGTATTAAAAAGCCTACAAAACAATAAGGTAATTTTTGATTATGCCAATTTATATCAGGCAGAACACGATTCTATACAAAGCGCAGAAAAGTTTCAATTAACGGAAGCTGAATTTGAAGATTTCTTAAAATATATCAAAAGACCCGAAATTAAGTTTCCTATTGAAGCTGAAAAGGAGCTGGATTCTTGTATAGTTATTGCCAAAAGCGAAGGGACATATAATTTGCTAAAAAACAGCTTTGACAAGCTTGAAAAACAGCTTAAAAATGAAAAAGTAAAAGACCTAGAAAAGAACAGAAAACTGATAAAAGAAGCCCTTGAAGAGGAAATTGTTCTGAGGTATTATTACGAAAAAGGCAAAATTCAGCTTCGTCTCAAAAGAGACAAAGATGTTCAGGAAGCAATTAAGCTTTTTGCAGATGAAAAAAGATTCAAAGCGCTACTTTCGGCCCCAACCAATTAAAACAAATGTGCATGAGAAAGAATAGAAAAACAATCCTATTTGTAGTAATCATTTGTGGTTTTTTAGGTCTGGCAACTACGCTAACAGATGATTTTGAAATTACAAAAAACCTGGAGCTTTTCTCTAATATTTTTAGAGACGTAAATATTAACTATGCCGACGATATTGATCCGGAAAAAATGATGGAAGCTGGTCTGGATGGCATGTTATCATCTCTCGACCCTTACTCTGTTTATATCCCTCCCAGAGGAATTGATCAGTTCTTATCTAATCTTGCGGGACATTATGCAGGAATAGGTACCGCCGTTTTTGTGGACAATGAATACAATGTCGTGAGTGAAGTCTTTGAAAATTCCCCAGCTTTCAAAGCAGGGCTTCGCCCTGGCGACAAATTGATTGCTGCCGACGGAAAATCTTTGAAATCAATGACTGTTAGTGAAATAAGTAATATTCTGAGAGGCAGAGCCGGATCGAAGGTAAAATTAGAATATCAACGAACTGGTATTGGAAATAAAACGGTAGAAATCTCCCGAGAAGAGGTTTTTATTAATAATGTGCCTTATTTCGGCATGTTAAAAAATAACATTGGGTATATCACCTTGAGTACTTTCAGTGAAAATTCAGGTAGAAATGTAGCTAATGCCCTTGCTGAATTAAAACAAAAAAATCAACTTTCTGCACTGGTATTCGACCTTAGAGGAAATACTGGTGGCCTTCTTCACGAAGCCGTTAATGTTGCCAATGTTTTTTTACCAAAAGGCAGTAAGGTGGTTTCGATAAGGGGAAGAGACAAAGAAAAACAACAGATTTATCAAACTCAAAATCAGGCTGTTGACAACGAAATTCCTTTGGTTATTTTAATTGATGGCAGCAGTGCTTCTGCATCGGAAATAGTAGCCGGTGCCTTGCAGGATTTAGACAGGGCGGTTGTTATCGGTCAAAAATCATTTGGAAAAGGCTTAGTGCAAAGCACCAAAGACTTGCCTTATGGCGGAAAGTTAAAGATTACAACGGCAAGATATTATCTGCCAAGTGGTCGCTGTATTCAGTCATTGGTTTACAAGGATGGCAAATCGGCTTCGATAGCAGATTCACTCATGGCGGTTTTTAACACCAAAAATGGTCGTAAAGTCTTAGACGGGGCTGGCATTTTTCCAGATATCAAAACACTGGATAAAGAAACCCTGGAACTCTTAGATAAAATTGCAATT
>CANETR010000268.1 GCA_947441325.1 Saprospiraceae bacterium | reverse complement strand
TAGGTAATGCGCCTGCAGATGCAAGAGGTGAGGGTCGTTCATATGGCGTAGAATTTCTGGTTCAGCAAAAATTATACAAAGGATTTTTTGGAATTTTGGCTTATACCTTCGGTTTTTCTGAATTTAAAGACATTAACAATAATTATGTTTACTCGGCCTGGGATAGCCGACATATTGTAAATGCAGCTTTTGGTAAAAATTTCGACATCATGAATAAATCTATTCTAGATGCTAGAAATGCTAAAAGAGCCGAAAAAGGAAAAGACCCAATCAAAAGAAAAATTGCCAACCAAACATTGCAGCTTGGTCTTAATTTTAGAATGCAGACAGGCTTGCCATATACACCTTTCGACACAGTTGCATCTGCTTTGACAGTAAATTGGGATCGTTTTGGACAGGCGCTCAGAGATTATAGCTTATTGAATACCGAAAGAACTAACCTGTTTTATGGCGTAGATTTTCGCATCGACTACAAATGGTTTTACCAAAAATGGAGTTTGAATCTTTATTTCGACTTGCAGAATTTCCCTTCACAGGCTGCTCAGGTACCACAATATACTTTGGATGAGGATGAAAACAACAACAATCAGCCTCAAATTGTGAACCAAGGTCAACCAAATCAATCTTATCTTTTACAGAGAGTGAATAATACATTATCAGTTTCTGTACCTTCTATTGGTATTATTGTGCAATTCTAAGCTAATTTTATATCAAATATTTAAAGACTGTTCAATTCATTTTGAGCAGTCTTTTTAATTATTGGCATACCATTGTGAAAATCTTTTTTTGTAAATAATTGTTAAGGTCTTATATTTGGGCTGACAAAAATTAGATGTTAATTCATAACAATATTTTTTAAATTTATAACCAACTGAATACTATGCAATTTGAACTGAGTGAACAGCATTTGGCCGTGCGCGATGCAGCACGTGAATTTGCCAGAAAAAAATGTCTCCCCGGTGTAATTGAACGCGACCGCGATATGAAACATCCGACAGAATTGCTTAAAGAAATGGGCGAAATGGGTTTCATGGGCATGATGGTCGATCCAAAATATGGCGGAGGCGGAATGGATTCTCTATCCTATGTTTTGGCAATGGAAGAAATTTCTAAAATTGATAATTCCTGTTCAGTTGCCATGTCAGTCAATAATTCACTCGTTTGCTGGGGCCTGGAAACCTTCGGAGATGAAGCACAAAAAGACAAATATCTTCCCAAACTAGCAACCGGTGAATGGATTGGCGCATTTTGTCTGTCAGAACCTGAAGCAGGCTCTGATGCGACTTCTCAGCGTACTACTGCTATTGATATGGGCGATTATTACCTCCTCAATGGTACCAAAAACTGGATTACCAACGGCGGCACTTCACAGTTGCACCTTGTAATTGCACAAACCGATGTTTCAAAAGGTCACCGAGGTATCAACTGTTTGTTGGTAGAAACTTCTTGGGATGGCGTTGTAATCGGAGCTAAAGAAGATAAGCTTGGTATCCGTTCATCCGATACGCATACTATTATGTATAATGATGTAAAAGTACCAAAAGCAAACAGAGTAGGTGAGGACGGCTTTGGTTTCAAATTTGCCATGAAAACTTTATCAGGTGGACGCATAGGTATTGCTGCGCAAGCCTTGGGTATTGCTGCAGGCGCTTACGAATTAGCTGCCGATTATGCAAAACAACGCGTTGCCTTTGGTAAACCAATCATTCAACATCAGGGTATAGCTTTCAAATTAGCCGATATGGTCATGCAGATCGAATCGGCTCGTATGTTAGTTTACCGTGCTGCCTGGCTCAAAGATGAGCACAAAGATTATGACATGGCCAGTTCAATGGCAAAGCTCGCCGCTTCTGAAGCTGCTATGAAAGTATCTGTCGAAGCGGTACAGGTACATGGCGGATATGGCTTTGTAAAAGAATACCATGTTGAACGCCTTATGCGCGATGCAAAAATCACACAAATTTACGAGGGAACTTCTGAGGTTCAGCGAATTGTACTCGGACGTTGTATAGAGAATGGACAAACTTATTTGCCATAGATAAAATAACAAAATAAAATGCGCCTTTCTTTTTTGGAGATGGGCGCATTTTTTATTATTTTGTTCTTCTCAAAGTTGCTTTTTGTGTACTTATCTTCTCCGTGCTTTTTACCGTAAATCCCTCGGATTCTCCCTCGTTTCCAGTTTTTTTGTCTGGCTCCGAATAGGAGATAACTTCGTGGTACAGCAGATTTTTACTTACTAATTTGTCAACCGATACAAGCCTTGTGGTCTTTGCTTTTGCCTCGTTCACCACATCGAAGCAACTGTACAGGGTATTGTCAATTAGTTTCATGTCAAGATAAATGCCATTTTGCTCGTCCATCAGATAGTGGCCTTTCTCCAAACTATCCTTTCTTACTATTTTATAATCCTTTATATTCTTTACAGGAAAAAGTTTGGTGGAGTCATAAGTCGTGCGCCAAATAATTGTATTAGAATCATTGCCCTCTAAAATTTCAATTTTAATGGGAATCTCAGCCCTTTTTTCTGAACCGATATACCAATTCATAGTTCCCATGTAGGTTCCATACCAGTCATCCGGGAAAGTATATTTTTTGTTCGAATTCAGTGCTTTAGTTGTAGAACAGGACTGAATAATCATTATTGCTGACAATGAAATTGTTAGAGAATATAAGTAATTCATATTTATATATTTAAGTAGTTGTATGACATCAAAAGTTATTCTACGAATAAACAATCTTAATAAAAATTGAATTGAATATTTGTACAAAAAAGAGTAATTTTGCAAAATTAGTTATTATTAAAATTATGCAACAATGAAAAAACTATTATTGCTTTTAGTCTTTCTGGTTCAGGTAGTATATATGTCAGCCCAACAGCATACTGTTGCTTTGCGCGAGTATAATCCGGCACTTGCTTATGAGGGTTATAACCTTCATTATCCTCATAATCAGGGAAATGCCTATTTGTTGAATAATTGTGGAGAAATTGTCCATGTATGGAGAGATAGCATTTATAAACCTGGAAACGGTATCTGGTTGCGTGAGGATGGAAATCTATACATTACTAAAGGTAAAAATGCACTTTCAAACAGTTTTATCCATGCCGGTGGCGGTGGTGAAAAAGTTGAAATTCGCGATTGGGATAACAACCTCTTGTGGAGTTACATAATCAATGATTCAACTCAACGTATGCACCACGATATAGAGGTTATGCCGAATGGCAATATCCTTGCAATTGTTTGGGACTACAAAACAGATGCCGATGCAATTGCCAATGGAAGGAATCCAGCCAAGCTAACCGGAAACGGTGCTTTGGGCAATGGTTTATGGCCTGAAAAAATTGTAGAGTTACAACCAAATCTCACAAATGGTACAACTCAGATTGTCTGGCAATGGAATGTTTGGGATCACCTTGTTCAGGATTTCGATAATACCAAGGCTAATTTTGGTGTTGTAAAAGACCACCCAGAGCTTATTGATATGAACTATACACTCTACGACAGTACTGCCGATTGGCAACATGCCAATGCAATCGACTACAATCCAATTTTTGATCAGATTATGTTGAGCGTCCCTACCTTCAATGAAATTTGGATTATTGACCATAGCACTACTACTCAGGAGGCTGCTGGTCATACAGGCGGTTTAGTTGGTGCGGGAGGCGATTTGATTTACCGTTTTGGTAATACGCATGCTTATGGTGATACTACAAAACCTATGAAATTATTTTATCAGCACGATGCGCATTGGGCTGAAATAAATTTTTCAAGTACAAATCCCGAATTTGGAAAAGTAGTTGTTTTTAATAACAAAATTGGTCCTAACTATTCGGCTGTACATACATTTTCACCTATTTTCGATACATACGAATGGGAATATACAAAAGATTCAACAGGCGCTTGGGGGCCAAATTCATTCGATTGGACATACATAGCCAATCCACCACAGGCCATGTATTCTACAGGTTTGGGTGCAATTCAGCTTTTACCCAATGGCAACAGACTAATCAATGAAGGCCGACGTGGTAGGGCTTTTGAAATTACCAATGCCGGTGAAACTGTTTGGGAATATGTAAATCCAATGAAAAACGGTCAGCCTGTCGCTCAGTACGATACTACCTTGACTTCTAATGCGAATCTTCAGTTTAGATTTACCCGATATCCTACAAATTTTCCCGCTTTTACCGGCAGAACACTGGAACCAATGGGATACATTGAATTAAATCCGGATACTGTTTTTTGTGCAACTATACTGAATATAGAACAGCTTAGCATTGACAATGATGCTGTAAATGTATTCCCCAATCCAACATCAAATGATGTAGTGGTTGAATTTGAAAACAGTATGGAGCGTCCAAGAAAGATT
>CANETR010000267.1 GCA_947441325.1 Saprospiraceae bacterium | reverse complement strand
TCATTATTCTGCGCATCCAACCATCCAAAGATGTGCCAATTTTGTAACGGTCCAAAAAGCGAAAAACTTTTACAAAACCTTCGTTAAGAATATCCCTAGCATCTTCACTATTATTTGAATAACGTAGGCAAACACCTAGAAGGCGACCATAGTGAGTTTCGTACAATAGCTTTTGCGCCCAACGCTCTTCACGTAAACAGGCAGAGATGAGCGCAGCTTCTCTTTCCTCTGTACTTAGCGGCAAATCTCTTACAGCACTGATTTTCAATGATATATCCATATCAACTTGGTTTATACATGAAAAATTTAAAAAACGGGTGTCATATATTATGATCTAAAAGCCAAATTTGACACTATAAATATAAGCTTTTTTTAATTCAAACGAAATTTTTAATTAAAATGCTGCCTGTAGACAGATAAAAAAAACAGGAAGTGCAAATTGCACTTCCTGTTCTGAAAAATATATTTAGAATACTAAATTACTTGGTTTTCTTCGCAACCATTTCATCGGCTAGCTTAAGTGCATTGTAGGCATTTACAACACCACCAGTGATGCTCAGTTCTTTGAAAGCAACCTTAGACTTAGTACCTGGTTTATTAACCTGATCATTGATAGGCGTAACAGATTTCTCCAAGCAGATTTTTAATTCTGCAGCTGAAAGTTCAGGATAGTATGATTTAACCAAAGCAGCAACACCTGCAACTACTGGAGCCGCCATTGATGTTCCGCTATTTGGCTTGTACTTGCTACCTGGAATTGTAGAATTGATGTCTACACCTGGAGCAAATAAATCTACCGTATTTTTACCGAAATTTGAGAAAACTGCGGGTGCGTCAGCTCCACCTTTCCAAGAAAGTGCGCCTACTTCAATCCAGTTATTAGCAGATTTTTTACCACGCTTGTATGGGTCATTTCCACTTTGATAAAACTTGGTTGGGAAGTTGTACTCTTCATCAATGTGTTTGCTATCGTTACCTGCTGCATGTACCAAAAGCACACCTTTTTTCTCAGCATATTTAACAGCAGCATCAACCGCTTTCTTTTTGTAAGAGTAACCTTTTCCAAAGCTCATATTAATAACTTCAGCACCGTTATCTACTGCATAAATAATAGCGTTTGCAACGTCTTTGTCACGTTCGTCGCCATTAGGAACAGTTCTTACAGACATGATTCTTACATTATTTGCAACGCCATCCATTCCAATACCATTGCCACGTACCGCGCCGATGATACCAGCTACGTGCGTTCCATGTTCAGCATCAGGACCGATACAATCGCTATTGCCATACAATTTTTCAGCAGTATTGGCATAATCATCACCTACAATACTTCTTGGGTCAAAGTTAGGATTAAGGTTAAACTCCAATTGAGATTTAAAATAACTGAGGGCACCTTCCATTTCTTCCTTAAGCTCTGCACCAGTAGTCTCAGGCATTTGTTTGCCGATCTGTCCGTAAAGTTCCTTGGCTTTTTTAACTTTGTCAGATGCGTCATCACCTATTTTTGACAGGTCTTCAAGTTTGAAGTTGCCATTTCCAAAATGTTTCTCAAGCGCTTCAACAGCATCGTAAATTGCTTGATATCTACCCTTTGCCATTGTCATCTGAGCTGTTTTACCTTCTATTTCTTCCTTAAGCTTGGTATAGAAAGCTTCTTCTTTTTTGGTTCTCTTAGTTTTGGCTTTTAGTTCACTGTAAATGCGGGTCATTTCTAATGTTTCATCGCTTACATTACCTGCCTTACCACCGATAAAATTCCAACCATGAATGTCATCAGCATAACCATTTCCGTCATCGTCTTTGCCATTACCTTTTACCTCTTTAGGATTAACCCACATGATATCTTTTAAATCTTCATGTTCATAGTCAACACCTGAATCGATTACAGCAACCAATACAGTTTTCTTAGGTTTTTTGTTGGAAAGGAGCTCTTTGTAGGCCTTTTCCGAGCTTACACCATGAACCTTATCAGAAGATAGGTCGAGGTTGAACCAATTGGCAGGAGCCTGCGAAAAAGCGGAAAATGACAAGGCCACGAATCCAAGGCCCATCAATTTTGATTTCAGACTAAGCATTTTTAAATTATTTATGTGTTTCAACAATTATAAGACGTTTGTTCGTCATTTTAAGCGGATGCAATATTATAAAATTATAAATTAATATTTAAAAAAATCTATACATTTTAAGACCAATAAAGGCAAGGAATCGACTTAGTGTTATCAATTACCAATAAATTAACGCCGATCCCCAGGTAAAACCACTACCAAATGCTGCCAGACAGACAAGATCACCATCTTTTATTTTGCCCAATTCCCAAGCTTCACACAATGCAATAGGAACAGATGCTGCGGTAGTATTTCCATATTTCATAATATTATTATATACCTTATCGCTGCTCAAGCCTAGTTTTTCCTGAATAAACTGCGCAATTCGCAAATTTGCCTGATGAGGAATGAGCATATTGATATCGGAGAGTGTTTTTTGATTGGCTTCTAGTGCCTCCATGATTACCTGAGGAAAACGCACAACGGCATTTTTAAAAACAAAGGGTCCATCCATGTAGGGATAAGCAGTTCCGTTATCAATCATTTCCTGGGTCACAAATAGCGATCCCCATTCACCCGAACTCTGAAAATCAGTTTGATCGCCTGTAAAAACACCGCTATGTCCTCCCAGATGTAAAAAAGCCAGTTTCTCGGCATGCAGCCCTTCTGAGTGCAAATGCGTTGACAAAATTCCCTGATTTTCCTTCTCAGTTGGCTGTAATACAACCGCTCCCGCCCCATCGCCAAAAATCACAGATACATTACGACCTCTGGTACTGAAATCTAAACCTGCCGAATGTGTTTCGGAACCTACCAGTAGAATATTTTTATACATGCCGGTTTTGATAAACTGATCGGCAACAGACAAACCATAGACAAAGGCAGAGCATTGATTCCTGATATCCAAAGCTCCACAGTTATTTTTTATTCCAAGTTCACGCTGAAGCAGCACACCGCAACCAGGGAAGTAATAATCGGGACTTAAAGTTGCAAAAATGATAAAATCAATCTCATCAGCACTAATTCCAGCTCGTTCGATAGCAATTTTAGAGGCTTCGACTGCCATGGTTGTAGTATTTTCTTTGAAACGTTCTACATAGCGTCTTTCTTTGATACCTGTTCTTTCCTGAATCCATTCATCGGTGGTATCCATCATTTCTTGCAGGTCATCATTTTTAACTACTCTATTTGGCACATAAAATCCTATGCCGGCGATTTTGGTTTTTTTGAGTTGCATAAATTCCTTGGTATGGTTTTAATTTAAATTTTTCTGTTTAATCTTTATCAGTTTCTTCCTCATCTTCTTCAGGCTCTTCCAGCGTTTTACAAAATCTGATGTATGAACCGGCAGTATTTCCCGAGTATGAAAAAGCAATTGTATTTCCAGTTGTTTTATCATTTATTGAAAAACTACAGGCATTGGCTCCGCCTTCCTCATCTTCTGTATCAATTCTCCAATAACTTACATTTTTGTAGTCATTATCTGTGAAGTTTCCACAAAGTTTCAGATGACCATATGCTCTTGACGAAAAGCCCGATTGATTATAGTGCTCAACCCTTTTCATCCAGGTTGTTTTGTCCTTTAATTTTATTGCAGTGGCTTCATCAAATTTACCATTATTAAATACCAAATCTGACCAATGATCAGTTGTTGGCATTTCCCAACCTTTGGGGACTATATCTTTGTGATGTGCCGCAAAATAATTGTAAACTAAGCCATAGTTTTTATACTTTTCATCGAAGTTATAGTAACAATAACATGGAAGTTTCTTTTCGCAGTATGACATCCATTCATCACTATTTTTAGCTAGGGCAATTTTCTTTCCATTATTCAGCTTTGTCGATTTCAGATTTTCAATCATCCATTCCTGGTTTTGGATGACTTTTGTCTTATAAGTATTTGATTCTTTGTCTGTAAGCTGAGCATTTAACGTAAAGCAAAAGAGCATTGCAATCAAAAAGTTACAGATAATTTTCTCAATGCTATTCATCTTAATATTTGGTTTAAGCTGTAAAAATATAAAATTTATTTTGAACTTTGAAGATGTTTTCAAAACTCTGGCTCTGGTCAATTATAAATGAAATTTTAAATGAAAAAATTACAGCATTATTGTATTCATTATCTTATGAAGCTTAGTTTCATTTGTTATTTCTTTTTTTGTCAGCATTTATATGCACAAATAAGCTCGCTTGTCTACAGAAAACAAAATAAGATGAAAATAAACATAAATCATATATTAAATTCTTTACTTTTTATATCCTTTTTGATGTGCAGCTTAGTGCTACAGGCTCAAAAAAAAGCATCGAAAAAATCCGAGCTTTCAGTTTTCGACCCTGTG
>CANETR010000266.1 GCA_947441325.1 Saprospiraceae bacterium | reverse complement strand
GTCCCTCAGTAGCTGATGGGGTAAATAATGTATTAGCTTTTAATACAAAAATATTCGAAGAACTGCTTTCGGCAATCCTATCATTAGTATTCAAAACAAGGGCTTCGTTCCAGCCCATCTTATTTTTGTGAATCGCCGTCATGACATAGGGGAGGGCAGAACAACTTTTTGTGCCCGATAATATATCGGCGGAAATTTTAACGTCATTATAAATGCCAATTTTGAAACCTTTGTCATTCAATTGATAAAATTTACTGTCAAGTAAGCTGGATTCAATTGACCAGGAAATCCTGTTTTTTTCTGGAAAATATAGTCCTTCGGCATTTCTCCAAAAACTAATGCGAACCCGCCAATTTTGAGGGTTCGCATCGATCATATCGCTTGCTAAATGATTTAATATTTCTTTTTCGAGCCATTGGGCCGAGAAATTGATTGGTTGTTCAAATCCAAGGATTTCAAAGCTCTTTTCGAGACGTTCAACATGTTCCTTCAAAAAAACAACTTTGTGGTCAATTACTCTAAGGCTTTCAAATATTCCGTCACCATATTTGAAACTTCTGTTCAAAGATAAATCCAACATCTTAAAGCTGTAGTCTGATGTCTTTTAGTTCTATTGCCTTGCCGTTTTCGATAATGCTAAGGCTCATGAAAGATACCTTAATAATTTCATCGGGCGAAAACTCATCCAAAGGAAAAGACCAATCTTTTAGTTCAACAGTACCGGCATAGGTTCCTGCCTTATCAAATATGTCCAAGGTTGCTCTATTCAATTTGAAAGCTGCTGTGATGTTTGACCCATCAGATTTTTTGTGCAGCTCTATCTTTTTTGTTTGTTTATTTACCTGGATGCTAATATCGGCAGCAGTATACTGAGCCAACAGATTGTGTGCCGAAAAGCTAAGCAGTCCAAAGACCAAAAGCATTAAATTAAATGTTTTCATAGTTGTTTTTTATTGAGTTTAACTATAAGACTACAATATAACAATAAACGTGCTAAATAATTATTTCGTTCTTAAATAATTTTAATGCCTGACATTTTTCTTAACAAGATTGGCTATTCCTTCGGTTTTAATCAGCGCACCTTCAGCGTTTTGAGAGAGTTCGGCGGCATTTGCTTCATCGGTGTCAATATGCATTTCAAGTTTAAATTTTGGGGAGACTCTTATGAGGACATTACCAAAAGTAAGTGGCCTGTCGCCATTTTTTACATCAACTTCTACTATATCGCCATCTTCAACTTCAAAAATTGCAGCATCTTCGGCTGTCATATGAATATGTCGCCAGGCGCAAATCACGCCTTCTTTTAGTGTTATCTCACCTTTAGGACCAATAATTTTAATTCCGGGACTGCTTTCAACCTTGCCGGAAGCTCGCACTGGGGCGTCAATCCCAATAAAAAACTCATCTGTTCTCGAAATTTCAAGTTGGTTAAGTTCGCGACATGGCCCAAGAATTCTTACCCTTTCAATAGTGTTTTTGGGTCCGCAAATAGTGACCGTTTCATTTGCTGCAAACTGTCCCGGCTGAGATAGCGCTGATTTTTCAGTTAGTTGGTAGCCTTGCCCAAACAGTTGCTCCACAACTTCTTGGGTTAAATGTATGTGTCGTGCTGAGATAGCAATAGGTATAGAAGGAATGCTGTTTACTTTGTTTCCTTCATTTACTATTCTGGCAGTTTTTGCAGCAATGGCTCTTTCTTCGTCGGTTTTTACTGCAAGAAGTTTTACACGGCTATTAGGAGCATTGAAAAAAGCAAAAGGATGCTCATCGCTTATGCTAAGGTCATTGTTCAGGTCCTCATCGGGTAAAACACCCATATATTCCATTCTTTGTGTGACCCTTTGGCGAACAACATTGCTGTTTTCGCCAATTCCTCCAGTAAAAACTATGGCATCGGCTCCGCCCATCACTGCTGCATAAGCCCCAATATATTTGCGTAGTCTGTGGGCAAAAACCAAGAGTGCCAGTCGGCAATCTTCATTTCCTGCAGCTGCTTCATCAATGATATCGCGCATGTCGTTGCTATGGTTTGATAAGCCTTTGAGGCCGCTTTCGCGGTTTAGCATTTCATCTAATTCGTCGATGCTGAGTTCTTCTGATCTTCCAATATGAAGCAAAATTCCAGGGTCAATGTCGCCCGCTCTGGTCCCCATTACCAAACCTTCAAGAGGAGTAAGACCCATACTTGTTTCAACAGAACGTCCATATTCAATGGCACAAACACTGGCACCATTTCCCAAATGACAGCTTATAATACGAAGGTCTTTTAGGTCGGCATTCAATGCCTTTGCTGCCAGATTAGCAACATATTGGTGGCTGCTGCCATGAAATCCATAACGCCTGATGCCATATTTATCCCTTAGGTTTTTTGGCAATGCATAGGTGTAAGCGCGCGTAGGCAAGGTTTGATGAAAAGAGGTATCGAAAATTGCGACATGAGGAAGGTCCGGAAAAATTGCTCGGGCAATTTTTATTCCTTTGAGGTTTGCCGGATTGTGCAGAGGGGCCAAATTTGAAAGGCGTTCTATTGTTTCCTCCACTTCTTTGTCAATCAAAACAGGCTGATTAAATTTGCTGCCACCGTGAACAACTCTGTGCCCAATTCCGGATATGTTGCTTCCGTTTAATTTAGACAGCAGTAATGGCAGCGCAAACTTAAGACAGGCTTCATGTCCATTTTCTGGACATTCAATTGTTTCCTTGCTTTTATTTATATTCAAGATAGGTTTATCTGAAGAGATTCTGTCAATAAGCATCTCTGCAACTCTGTTGGCATTCAGGTTATTTATTATTTCAGCTTTGATAGATGAACTGCCACAGTTGATAACAAGTATGTTCATGGAAATTATTTCTGTGATTTATTTGAATGGGAAAATGGCCATTTTTAGGCTGTTTTTTAGTTTCTTGGTCAATATTCTGAAAATATTTTGTTTTTTTTAAAAAAAATTAACATTTTATTTGGTGGATCAAATTTTAGTTCTACCTTTGTTTTCGAGAGACCATCCTTAGAAATCACTGACCATGATTTTATAGGGAATTTTTAATTGACCAATTACCTCCAACAGGGGTAATCTGCAACGAGAGCTTGACCACTTTCCGTTGTAGAATGTTTTAACACGCAATCCGATGTATTTCAAAAATCTGTTACCAAAGTAACGAAGAACTTGCTATCCCTCATCTAAGATGTTGGGTGTCATTTTTTTTATGCTTCCGGCCTTAGCTGTTGACCGCGGCTAACCTAAGTTTTTTATCTTGGGACTAGATATTTTATGTATATCGGGTACTAAATTGTACTTAGATGAGACCAAAGAATTTCCGGGAACGGGCGTTGGTTGTACTAATGCTGTTCCTAAGCCTGGGTAGCTATGCCCAGCACGGACCTCAAGCCGAAAATTTCAAGAAAATGAGTACGGCTGACTATGTTCAAAAACACAAGGACATAGCAATTCGCGAAATGATGCGCAGCGGAATCCCTGCCAGTATTACCTTGGCACAGGGTATTCATGAGTCATCAAATGGCAACAGTGGTTTGGCAAGAAAAGCCAATAACCATTTTGGCATAAAATGCCACGAGTGGAAAGGAGAAGGCTATTATCAGTGGGATGATGATCCTACAGAATCCTGTTTCAGGGTTTATGCAAATGCCGATTCTTCTTACATTGACCACTCTGACTTTCTGATGACCAGAAAACGCTACGGCTTTCTGTTCGAATACGAAAGTGTCGATTATGTCAGTTGGGCACATGGTTTGAAAAAAGCAGGCTATGCCACCGATTCTACTTATCCTCAAAAGCTTATAAGCACCATTGAGCGATTTAAACTATATCAGTATGATGTAGTGATGACGCCTATGCTTGTCGGCGCAGCGGATAAAATAGAACAGAAAATAACTGAGCAACCCGAGGTATTTGTAGTACCCGAACACATGCAACGCAATTTGCGCAAGAAGCAGAAAAGCGTATTGTTTGCGGAATACAAAAAAGGCTTTTTCCGACAAAATGCCACGGCCTATGCATTTGCTAAGCCAAACGAAACTGCTTTGGAGTTTGCCAGCAGATTCGATATTCCTTACCGCAAATTTTTGCTCTTTAACGACATGGTTGATGGTGACCGATTGATTGATAATCAGTTCTGTTATATACAGCCCAAAAAATCTAAATACAAAGGTTCTGAAGTTTATCATCAGGTGAAGGAGACAGAAACAATGTATGAAATCTCACAATTTTACGGAATAAAACTTCAAGACCTTTTAGATAGAAATCTCCTACGCGAAGGAGAGGAACCTAAAAAAGGTGAGATGATTTTGCTGAACGAAAAAGCGTTCAAAGCACCATTGCTAAGAGAGGTTGAGAAAAACGTTGAAATTATCAAGCCAGAACCTCAACTAGT
>CANETR010000265.1 GCA_947441325.1 Saprospiraceae bacterium | reverse complement strand
TATCTTTAAGCGTTGCATAATCGTGACGCAATATAAAATCGTGCAGCCACATTTCATAAATTACCAAATCCTGACTGAAGGGGCGGCTAAAATTATTGGAATGCTGCCAGTTGAAAGGCGTTTGGGCTGTTTGCAAAACCGATACCATGCCATTTGTTTTACCTGTAGGGTAATCAATCAGATTAGGATAGGTAAAGAAGAAGATATTGGCGTCGTTGAATTCATCCAGATATTTTTCTGCCCAAGGGTCAGCAATGACTACATCCTGGTCGACCACATATTGGAAACGGTACTCCTGTTGAGGAGTGAGTCCGCTTATTTCAACCCATAATGCAGTTCCATCTAAAGTCTTGCGCATCTGGTAGGCTGGATCAATTTGCCAATCATTAAAATCACCTATTACATAGGCAAAGTTTTTGCCGGGTGCGTAAAGCTGTAAAAGGACAGTGCTGTCATTCACATAATTGACACCATTCATCGAAGCAAAAGGTGGATTTTGCTGTGTTGTTGCCTGATTAACGACGTAATAAATTGAGTCTGTAATCGTTGTTGAGCCTGAAACTGCCACAAAACGAAGCCAGTGTTTGCCTGGGCTATTTGCGTTTACACTGGTATTTAAAACAGTTGCATTTGATACCTGGTTAATCTGCACGTTATCGAGAAATAGCGTGATGGTAGCACTGCGGTTGCTTAAAACCTGAATAGGCACAGCTGCATTCAAATCGACACGCCATGCTGTTGTTAGCGGTTTGAAAAAGAATGCATCGAAATTGGGTGTTTTGAAGATTGGGATAAAAACATCAGATCCATCAGCATTTTTACCCACAGCAGATCCGTTCAAGTTTCTGAAAACAAAAGCAAGAGCATTGTAATCGAAATTTGAATTGGTGCCGTAAAATGAATTGGGCTTGATTTTAACCCTATGGAGGTTATTACCAAGCGGAGTCATCATCACCAGACTGTCATTGATAACCAAATCTGGGTCGCCAGTTGGCCATGGATTGATACGATGTCTCCAATCGCTTGTATTAAGGCTGACTTCTGAAATTGTACCAGTGTGCATATACACCTGTGCGGCACCATTCAGACCAGCATTTCCGGAAGCAGCATTGAAAATGATTTCGACAGAATCCTGTAGGGTAGGGTATTGAGGAAAGTACGTCACTACCTGAGCCTGCAAAGCACTGCAAAGGGCTAATAGGTAAATAAAACCAAGTCCTTTTTTCATAAATAAACGATTTTAAAAACAATTAAAACTTCGAAGTCTGTTTTACGATTTTTTCTGTAACAACATTTTTGCCATCCGAAATAGTCAGGTAATAGATGCCTGCATCTACAGTTGCTCCGCCTTCATTTTTGGCATCCCAAACTAAGGTAGAAACGCCAGATGAAATATTGCCACGGTAAAGAGAACGTACTTTTTGGCCCATCGCATTATAAATGCTAAAGTCGATATCATCGAAACCGACACTGCTGTTGTAAGTAATTTTTACCTCATCGTTGAATGGATTGGGATAAACAGTTTTGAAGCTGGCATTCACCATAGAATTTACAGATGAAGGTGTGTTGTTTACACTGAATGTTGTGTCAGGTAAAGAAAAGCCAGGCTGTCCAACATCAACACTGGTGTTGCCTTGGTCTAGGTTGAAAATAAAAAAGTCGGTACAACCTCCGGTAATTCCACCAATGGTGCCGTCTTCATTTCTAAATACAAAACCCATACTATAAGCTGTTGCACCAACAGGCTTTGGTGTAGAAGCACCTGATGAACCCTGTCCGTTTTGGGAGATCGTAGTAGGGTTGCTGTAATAGGTTGTAACGTCAATGTCGATTGCCCAAAGGCTATCGGCAACTCTTGTCATTAGTCCAAAGGTATTGTCCTGGCCCCAGTCGCCTACTACATGTTCCCAAACAAAATTGGGATTTTGGCAGTCGGCCGCGGCAGGTACACCTGGTGTAGTTGCAGAGCAAACACCCGAGTGAACATACATTTTATAATTAGCAGCAGTTGGTTCAAGGATACAACCTGTAACATTATTGGCATTGTTCTGATGATTGAACAGATTTAGTTCGATATGAACTACCTGTGCATTAGATTGAATTTGCATGCCAAAACCCGCAATCATAAGAAGTAAAAGCTTTTTCATAATCAATAATTTTTAATAAATAAAGAATTAGTGTTTAGCTAAGTGTTAATTTGACACGAATATAATAAATGATTTTTTAAACTAGGTTGTATCGCCTTATTAAATTTCTTAATGCTGAACATCTTTAAAAAAAAATTGTTTAATTTAGTGTCTTTTTAACACTAAGTATTATATTTGTGAAATTGCAATTGCTGTTTTAGGATAGTTCAAACTTGCATTTTAATTAAATCAACACAAAAATGAGCAGTAAGAATTTGAGTGATTTTAATTTTGTCATCTTCGGCGGTGACGGTGATTTGGCCTTGAAGAAAATTTTTCCGGCACTTTATCAGCGTTTAAACGACGATCAAATTCATGATAATTCTAAGATTGTTGTGCTCTCAAAGAATGAAAAGGACAGTGAGCAATTTAGAAATCAGTTAAATGCTGAACTTTTAAAGCGGATACCTGAAGCCGACCAAAAATGCATTGCCAGGCTCTGTGCAATGACTACATACATAAAAATAGAAATTACCAATCCTGAGGATTATGAATCGCTTAGACTGCTACTAAGCACTAATGGTCACAATCATAGCATTTTTTACTACTCTACTCCCTCCAGCCTCTTTGGTTATATCTCAGCAGGCCTGCATGGTAAAAAACTCATCGACCCAAATTCGAAAGTTGTTTTGGAAAAGCCTTTGGGCTCCGATTTGAAAACTTTCGAAGAACTTAACAAAACAATCCGAAAATATTTCAAAGAATACCAGATATATCGTATCGATCATTATCTGGGCAAGGAAACGGTACAAAATATCATGGTGCTGCGCTTTGCCAATTATCTTTTCGAATTGGCATGGAACCGTCAGCATATCGATTATGTAGAAATTACTGTAGCTGAATCTTTGGGTGTGGAATCGCGCAAAGATTATTACGATAAATATGGTGCCTTAAAAGACATGGTACAAAATCACCTGTTGCAACTACTCTGTCTGGTGGCAATGGAAGCACCTTCTGAGCTAAATGCCGACAATGTACGCAATGAAAAACTCAAGGCGTTACATGCTTTGCAGAAATACGGTGCCGATGATATTAAAAAAGCTACTGTTAAAGGACAATACACCAGAGGTAAAATAGGAGATGCTCATGTGAATTCCTATCAGGAAGACATTGAAGGTTATGGTTCAACCACCGAGACCTTTGTTGCCCTGCGGGTTTTTATTCAAAATTGGCGTTGGGCAGGCGTGCCATTCTATCTTAGAACCGGAAAGAGAATGCCCGAGCGTTACTCAGAAATTGTAATTAACTTCAAACCTGTTCCTCAGAATATTTTTCCGGAAAAAGCGCCGCTCGATCGCAATAAATTGGTTATCAGACTACAGCCCGACGAGCATATTGAATTGGAACAAATTGCAAAAATTCCTGGCCCGGGCGGTTACCGTTACAAATCTATTTCTCTCGATATGGATTATAAATCTTCCATTGGTAAACAGTTTCCAGATGCATATGAGCGACTTATTATGGACGTTATCCGTGGGAACCAGACCCTTTTTATGCGGGAAGATGAGGTGCGTGCATCATGGGAGTGGATTCATTCCATTATCGATCATTGGGAGGGACAGGAACTCAAACTTTATCAGGCAGGAACACAGGCGCTATCTGACGATGTGTTAATGCCCGGACATGAGTGGAATAAAATTTAGGGGGAAAGTTTATGACGGTTTTTCACGGATTCAGTGATAAAAATGAATTGGATACGGCTTTGGCAAAATCCATTGTTCAGGATGTTAACAAGGCCATAGCAATTAAAGGCAGTGCCTACCTGCTCTTATCAGGAGGAAGTACACCCAAGGGACTATTTCAGATACTTGCAAATGAGGCATTGGACTGGCAATTTGTTACAGTAGGACTGGTAGATGATCGCATGGTAGCTGAAGATAGTGAATTTTCAAATGCTGCGATGCTAAAAAAACGCTTTATAAATGAGGTTTCAGGAGATAAAAAGCCTCATTTTCTGCCACTTGTTTATCAAACAGATAACGATGAAATGAATTTAAATATAGCAACTGAGCAGCTCTATATGATTGGTCTGCCTGATGTTGTCGTATTGGGAATGGGCAATGACGGGCATTTTGCGTCCTTATTTCCCGGCGACCCTGCTTCAGAACAAAGTCTTAGACAAATCAACCCGGATGCATTGCTTTATACAAAGGCTCCTCAATTTCCGCATTCGCGCATTTCGCATTCCTGGGCCTACCTCAGACAAGCCGGAAAGCTATATTTACACATTAC
>CANETR010000264.1 GCA_947441325.1 Saprospiraceae bacterium | reverse complement strand
CTGTATATTTTCGAATATACCATTGGGTAAATAAATCAAATTATTGGTTTTATGTAAGTATTAGTGTGTATTTTTGTAAAATGAAATGTTCATAATTTGTAAAATGAAATTCTCACAATTTGTAAAATGAATTATACAATATAATCATTATCAATATATTAAAACAAATATAATTATGCTTAAAATATTGTCTTTTTTAGCCTTATTTTTTATCGTTTTTTCGGCATATTCACAAAGTATTTCAGGTACATTTTCGCAACTGCCCAAGCAAGCAATCAGGCTCGAAGCCTTTGATGGTGATTATATAGACCTGGGTTGAAACCCAGGCCTCCTATGCTATGTAAAAATCCGAGGTTAAAACCGTCGGATTTTTTCAAAAAAACAGGTCACCACTACGTGGCTCAAAACCGTTCTTGCCTGGCGGCTAAGAAAAGGCCGCTCCGATGGAGCTGAAATAAGTCCTGGGTTGAAACCCAGGCCTCCTCTGCTGACTAAAAATCTTAGGCTAAAGTAATAGGATTTTTTACGAAAGGCTTTAGCCTTGAAAAAACAAAACAGCAAATTTGCCCGATTTCCGATAGCTATCGGAATAGCTTCGGGCAAATTGAAAATAATCAATTTAGTTCACCACGCTGTGGCTTATTCCCGTTCTTGCCTGGCGGCTAAGAACAGGCTGCTCAGCTGGAGCTCAATTGAATTAAAATGTCGCTTCGATGCAGCTTTTTTATTTTTTTCGCCTTTCGGCTACAAAAATATTGCCCCTCCGGAGCAAAATTTAATCAATTCGTCAATCCGCATATATCCGTCTTAACGTAGTTAATCAGTTTGAAATCAGTATTGACGCAGCTGCATAAAAATCTGCGTGCATCTGTACGATCCGCTGTGGACAAAGTCCAGATCTGTGTTTCAATTTTAATTAACCTTATTGCACAAAACCTGTTCCAGCCTATCGGCTAAGAACAAGCCACTTCAATGGAGCTGTAAGCCCTAAGATCTCGAAATCAGGACTATTTAACGCTATCGTATATTTCTTTATAAAATTCAAGCCCCTCATAAATCAGCTCCTTCGGCAGCTGAGCATCAAATACTGCATCGCCAATGCCATTTAAAAGGCTAAAACTAACTCCTCCCCTATTTTTTTTGTCATTCATGAGCAGAGACTCAAATTTTTCGGGATTAAAAAAGTCTAAGGGGCAGTAGGGATATTGACTGCTAATTAAATCCGTAATTTCCTTCAATTTAGCCTCAGAGAGCGAAAGTAATTTATTTGAGTAATAGGCTTCGCAAATCATGCCTATAGCTACTGCCTCGCCATGTAGTAAAGGATGCGCTGTTTCGAGGCTGAGGCTTTCCAGGGCATGACCTATGCTATGTCCAAAATTAAGTATTTTACGCAGGCCCTTTTCCTGAGGATCTTTATCCACAATTGCAGCCTTGAGCGCTGTTGATTTTTTTATAATGACCTGCCAGTCTATATTTTCATCAATTAGCTTGTCGATTTTTTTGATTTCCTCCCAGTAATTTTTATCGGAAACAAGGGCATGTTTTATAATTTCGGCAAAGCCGCTGCGCAGTTCTCTGAAAGGCAGGGTTTTTAAAAAACCATCGTAAATACAAGTCGCAATAGGATGCTGAAAGGCTCCTATCGAATTTTTTACATGGCCAAAATCAATCCCCAATTTGCCCCCAACAGAGGCATCTACCATTGACAACAAGGTAGTTGGAATTTGTACAAAATCGATTCCACGCTTATAAGTTGCTGCACAAAAACCACCCATGTCGCCAATAACCCCACCACCTAAGTTGATGAGCAGCGCATTTCTAACGGCTGTGTTGTCAAGAAGAAACTGCCAAATCTTTGTACAAGTTTCAATGTTTTTGAACTGCTCGCCTGCGGAAATCAGTATTTTTTTGAAAGGAAGTTCAAGAGCCTCTTCCAATATTGGTCGGCAGTGCAAATCGGTATTTTCATCTACCAATATAAAATAACTGCTGTACTGTTTTTGTTGCAACAGATTTCTGAGTTGATCAAATCCCTGATTTTCGAAATAAATCTGCATCTTAGAAATCCATTCCTAATGATAGATAAACCATTGGCGTTTGTAAATCTCCGGTTTCAACTCCCCAGGCATAATCCATGCGGATAAAATAGCCCAAGAAAACCGTACGCAAACCAAATCCCAGCCCCTGAACAATAGGGCGACGGAAATAATTAACTCTTACACGAACAGGCGAAACAACGGCGCCACCGGTACCTGGGTCGACAGTCGTCGTATTGAGCGGATTATCTTTAGAGAAAGGGCTAAAGCCTTGCCAGGCAGTTCCAACATCATAAAATGCTACCAACTGCAGATTGCGCAGCATGACATTGCTTGGCGGCGTTCTCGACAGATATTCGGTAACTGGAATGCGTAACTCGGCATTGATTAAAGCAAAATTACTGCCATTGCGTATGTTATTCTGAAAACCTCTAAGCGGTGCTGCCAAAATCTGATAGGTAAATTTATCGGCATAGGGCAGCGGAATTGTTTCATTGAATCGGGGGAACATCCAGTTTTCCATACCACCCAAAGAATAAAGCATTTTCATGCTGCCAAATGAGGCTGCGGCCGTACTTCTTAAAGCCAGTACTGTTTTATTATCGAGACTGATATAATGCCTTGCATCGAAACCCAATACAAAGGTTGGATTCCTAATTTTCAATTTGAATTTCACCGAATCGGCACCTGTTTCAATGTTTTGAAAATAATCGGCAAAGAATCGAGCTTTTGTGCCTTTTCTGGCATTGAGTCGCAATGGAATGGTATTGTCATAAATATATTCCAAACGCAAACCTGCCTGAGAAAAACTGAAAACAGGCACTTCGAGACTGTTACGGTTTTCAGAGATAATTGCCACCTTATCGGCCTGAAAACTCACTGTACCCTGCACGCTGGCAAATTTTGTAAGCGGGTATCTCAGTTCGGCCATTGCCATATGTTTGATATTTCTACCCTTGGCCTGCCATGGTTCATTCGTGAGTGTATCGGTCACCAGATATTCATCGGTACGTCCTCGGCGATAGAGCGAGAACTTTTTATCAAGTCGACTTTTACGGTCTTCGAAAGATAGAAAATACTCCAAACCATTCAGGTTTACCGGCAAACGGATGCCCATTTCAAGGCGGTAGTCCTCAAAAATATCTGTAAATCCGGTTTTCATGAGCAGTCCCAGCGCCGGAAAACGATACCTGCCCTGCAGGTATAAATCCATTCCCCAAAATAGTGGCGTATTGTCAAGTTGAAATGTAATATCATCCACCTTAAACATATTCCTGTACTTTATCTTACGGTCGGGATTGTACTCAACTGTCTTTGTCACATTTTTCACAGGAATTTCAAAACCAGCGGGTTCTTTTCGTACTATTTCGCCATTTTCATTTTCCTCCAGGATAACAGGTTTAATTATCGTATCAGACTTAGTTTTGTTCGGGTCTTTTGCTTTTGGATCCTTAACATCATTAAACTCGGTTTGGAAGGTGTAATTATCGATGTCAACCTTAGAAGTATCATCCGATTTTTTAATCGCAGGGCCGCTTGTATCTATTTTATATTCTGCAATTTCCTTGTAAACAAGCTCTAGTTCCTTGGCAAGAGAAGAATCTACCTCTACTTTTTCGAATTTTTGTTTTTTCTTCTCAGTTGCTGGCTTCTGCACACTGCTCAAGAGACCAGCTTCCCTTTCTAAGATACTTCTGTACTTGGTTTTATCGGGTACAGCACTGCGCTCCTTTTTGATGTCACGTACAAAAATTCTATATTGCCCGTCGCGATACATCAGGTCGGCAACTTTTGAGCTGCCGATTGACTGCCTGTGAATGTTTCTGCTGTAATTTGTATTGGCATAAATATCCTTTTTCAAAGAAACTACCTGCAGTCCTAAACTGTCTTTTTTGCTTTCAACTACTGATCTCGATTCAAGAACTTTTGCTTCATTGCTATCGACCGGAAATGTCTCTGTTAAGGTATCCATTTTAAGAATATAGCGGTTTGAAATGCCGTTTTCGTCACTCAAATAAGCTATTTCATTTTTTCCCAATGATTGAACTGAAAATTCGCTGCTTAGCGAATTGTTGGTCAAGCGAACGAGTTTACCCTCCTTATCGGCAAGGCTGTAATAAAACAGATCTGTTTTGGCATCGAGTGAGGCATCGCTTTTTTCGGTTTTTAACTTATCCTGCGGGCGGTTAGAGGCGAAAACAATGCCGGGGCCATTGCCAAAGTTTACGGCAACAGCATTCAAATCATCCCATTTGTCGGAACTGATTGCTTTGGCTTCGGTACCTTTCAGAATATAGAGGTCGGAATATCCGCCTTTCATTGCTGTAAGAATTAAATCTTCCCCACTTAGTGCCGAAACGCTCAACACTCTTTCAACTCCCTTTATCT
>CANETR010000263.1 GCA_947441325.1 Saprospiraceae bacterium | reverse complement strand
GGATTGGTGATTGACGCTTATTTTTCAGGAACTAAAATCAGCTGGATTTTGGACCATGTGGAGGGCGCCCGAGAGAAAGCCGAAAAAGGAGAACTTTGCTTCGGCACGGTGGACAGCTGGCTGCTTTGGAATCTGAGCGGAGAAAAAGTGCATGCTACCGATTACAGCAATGCCTCCCGCACCATGATTTTCGACATCAGAAATCTCTGCTGGGATGGCGATATGCTCAGGGAGCTGGATATACCTGTGCAAATGTTGCCCGAGGTAAAAGCATCGAGCCATATTTTCGGCTATGCCGACGCTAAATTTTTCGGAACTGAGATTCCCATTTCAGGTATTGCCGGAGATCAGCAGGCAGCGCTCTTCGGGCAGGGTTGTTTCGAGCCGGGCATGGCCAAAAACACCTATGGCACCGGTTGTTTTATGCTGATGAACAGCGGTACGGAAATGATTTTATCCAAGAGCGGACTGCTCACAACCATTGCCTGGGGCTTGGATGGCAAGGTGGAATACGCGCTCGAAGGTTCGGTTTTTATAGCAGGAGCCGCCATACAGTGGCTGCGCGACGAGGTAAAAATTCTCGATTCTGCTGCCGATTCGGAATATTATGCTAACAAAGTTACTGATAATGGCGGGGTTTATGTAGTTCCGGCATTCGCGGGACTTGGCGCGCCCTATTGGGATATGTACGCCAGGGGTGCCATTCTGGGCCTGACCCGAGGCAGCAGCAAGGCGCATATCATCAGAGCTACCCTCGAATCGCTGGCTTATCAGACGCGTGATGTGCTGATGGCGATGGAAAAAGATTCGGGTTTACAGCTAAAAACACTGCGGGTTGACGGCGGCGCATCAGCCAATAATTTCCTGATGCAGTTCCAGGCAGATATGCTGGCTGTAGAAGTTTCGAGGCCTGAAGTACTTGAGACAACTGCCTTGGGCGCAGCCTATCTGGCAGGACTTGCGGTAGGCTTTTGGAAAAAATCGGACCTCATTAACGAACGTAAAAGCGATCGAAATTTCCAGCCAAAAATGACGGAAGAACATCGTGAAAAACTCTATAAAATTTGGCAGAAAGCTGTTGAAAAAACAAGAAGCTGGTTGGAGGATTAGCTACTGTTTCAATCTCGGATCCAAAGCATCGGTGAGCCCTTCGCCAATGAGATTAAAAATTGTAACGGTAACAAAGATGGCAACACCCGGGAAAACTGCCAGCCACCAGGCTTTGATGCCCGCATCGCGCGATGCTTTTAGCAAAGAGCCCCAAGTGACCTGTTCTGGTGGAACCCCAACCCCGATAAATGACAGAAAGGACTCGGTAAGAATAGCTGATGCAATCCCAAAGGCCACTGCAATAAGGACTGGTGCAAGGGCATTGGGAATAGCATGTCGCAAAATAATTCTGAATTCACTGTATCCGAATGCCTGCGCAGCTTCAATATACTCCAGAGAGCGTACACGCAGCAATTCTGCGCGAATAAACTTGGCTATTCCGGTCCAACTCACAGCGCCTATAATTGCCATGACGTAAAAAATGGAAGAAGTTTTAATAATGGCTAAAATTGCCAAAATGAGTATTAGCACTGGTATTGAAGTGACGATTTCGATGAGTCGCATCACAATAATATCAACTGGAACGGTTGTTTTTCTTCCTAAGAATGGGATATATCCAAATAGTTTTGAAAGCAGATAGGCCAAAAACATAATGATTGTAAACAACAGCGTATTTACCAACATTTCATAAATCAGGTATCCGCTGCCAATATTATCGCCCATGCTGTAACCTCTTACGACGAAGGCAAAAAACACATAAGCAATTAACCCAATAACCCCCATAAGATAGGCTGCTCTTGACATTCGCAATCGACTGTCGCCGAAATATCCTGCCAGGGCACCAAGAATGATTCCAATAAAAGTTGCGATAGACATGGCTACAATTCCCACTAGCATGGCGATTCGGGTACCATGGATCATACCGGAGAAGACATCGCGTCCCATATGATCGGTTCCAAGATAGTGGCGGCTTTTATATTTTTTTAGTCGTTGTTTTTCGAAAGGGCCCAGGGATGAATTGGCAACATCCGTTTTCTCGGGCCGATAAGTAATAGGTGGAAAAATGACATAATTATAGGTAAAGGTCTCTTCCGATGGCTGCGCCCAATCATTTGTCAAAAAAACTTCATCCCATTTAGACAATTGCAGGTAAACAAAATACTGATGGATAACAGGTGACATAATCCTTGTTTCCTTTTCCTTGACTCCATTTTCATTAGTCACCATAACGTTTACTGAACAGAAAATGGGTTTGTCATTCGCTAAAAAATCAGCAAACAAAGAAATTGAAAGGATTAAAATAAAAAAACGAAGAGACCATACCGCAAGCCTATTCTTCTTGAATTGTTTTGCAACAATTGAGGCATAACTCTGCCCCGACTTTTGAATAGCCTCTGCAATTTTATCTTCTTTATTTTTCTTACTAAACCACATTAGATTCCGTCCTGAAATTATTTAAATGAAATTCTTGGATCAACCACTGCATATAAAATATCTGCTATCAAATTACCTATCATTGTCAAAATCGCCGCCAACATGGCAACTGTAAAAACTATTGGCCAATCTCTCTCACCAATTGCCTTCAGTACCAATACGCCCATTCCCGGGATATTATAAATCAACTCTATTGCAATTGCACCCGATAATGCCCTTGGAAAAACTGAACTAAAAAGTGTAATAATTGGAAAAAGTGAATTGCGGAAAGCATGTTTCCAAATAACCTTATGTTCACTTAAACCTTTCGAATTTGCTGTTCTAATATAATCCTGCCTTAAAACACCCAGCATGGCTCCCCGCATTTGCCTCGATAAATAAGCAAAGGAACTTATTGTTATACAGAATGTCGGGAGAAAAAGATGGTAAAGGATATCGAGGTATTTAGTGCTAAATGAAACATCCGGATTATTGGCAACTTCCATCGATTGTACACCGCTGGTTGGAAACCAATCATACATCATACCATAGTTTTTGGTGGTAAAAAACACAATGAGCAAGGTTCCAATCCAAAAAGATGGTAAAGAATAAAGGATGAATAAAACTGTGGTGGACATATTATCCATAAAACTGCCCTTTGCATAAATCCCTCGAATACTGATGCTAAAATTTCTTGTTTTTTCGCTCACCTTAGTTCTCAGTCTTCTGATACCCCATATAGCCAGGGGGATACTTATTATAAGAATTTTGGCAAAGAGTGGAATCAAGAGGAAAAGGAAAAAGGAAAAAGCCCAGATCCATGCATACATGAGTTTAAGTACCAGGATGGAATTATCAGCAAGATTAAGGAATCGGAACCTCAATAGATTTACCCAAAACCTGAGGACAGACACTATTGTCAGCTTTCTTTGATTGGCCTTTTCTTTGACCCAGAGGGTAAAAAACAGGAAGCTGATGTTTACCAAAATAAGTCCATTGTAAAAGAGCTGAGTAGAAAGAGATCCGCTCATATAAAAATAAAATAAGCTGAGCATAGATAATGAGGCAATAAAGGCCTCCGTACTTAGCAATGGTTCATAAGCATCTCTATGTTTCTTCCAAAATGCACTTTGTACTCCCAATGGAATGGAAATCAAGTAAGAAACCAATATAGAAAGCAAATTCATTAAAATTGTCCAAAACAGGGCATCCGTTAATCTTTTTGTTACGGGCAATCCATTAGAAAAAGAAGTGCCGAAATCCCCCCTCAAAAAGCCTTTACTTGCAAAAATCTTGAGGTCTTTGCTCAATTCGTCCTTTTCTGCACTTAGCTTATCAATTTTCTTGTTGAGCGGACCGATAAGTGCATTAAATTTTAAGACATCTGTTTCAATAGCAGCATAAACAGTTTTTATACTATCCAATTCTTTTACTTTGAACTGTTTAGTACTATCATTTGCTTCTATTTGTTCATTCAAGAGACGAAATTTAGCGAGATATGGCTTTTGTAAACGGATGAGACTATCCTCCTGGTTTCTTAGCCGACCAATTTCCTGATAGAGGTTTTCAACCTTTCTGTAATTGGTACTATCTACCGAACTGAACCATGGATAATCTCCAAACATCCATGTATGGTATTGATTATCAGAACCATAAAAATGAATTGTTGGAATATAAAGCTTGTAGGTTGTTGCTTCCCGCTCCAAAGCAACAAATTTGTCATTCAGCTTTTTTATCTCAGTTTTAAGCTCATTCAGTATGGGGTCTGATTCATTTTTTACTATTTTTTGGAGCGCATCTATTTTAAAAACAATCGTTTTATCCTGATAATCTCTCAAAAGTTCCTCCGTAATGTCTTTTGAGTTTCTTCTCACCTCAAAAAGTTCAGCCCTGTCCGGTAAGCCCGATGCGGTAATATGGACCATTCTCAACTGTTGGTAATAGGATTTTACAGCTTCGGCGTT
>CANETR010000262.1 GCA_947441325.1 Saprospiraceae bacterium | reverse complement strand
GGCGTTGATAACTGTGACCATATTCGGAATTGTTTTGCTGTTGCTGCGTCCATTAGCATCTGTGATATTCAAAGTCACTGAATATGATCCTGCAGCTCCAAAGACAACTTTTGGATTTCTTGCACTTGTGCTGCTGATAAACTGCGGAGCAGGGCTAATTGTCCATGACCAGCTGCCTGCACCATGTTCCATGATGGAGTAACAGTCGAACTGTACGCTGTCTTTTGCACAATAAATGGTATCGGATTTTGTAATGGGCTGCGCCAGCGGACGAACATCTGCTGCCATTTCAGCTTCCCAAATGCCGCGTCCAAAGGTTGCGAGGCGTATTTTTTTATCTCTGAAAAATGGCTGCGTTTCGTTGCTGTTAATAATAAAAGGTAAACCGGTACTCATACTTTGCCAGTCGAGCGCCACAGCATCCCAGTAATAAATGCCATAATAAGTGGCTGTATAAATAATATCGTTTCCTATTGCCGGTTGAAAAATCAAGTCTCTGATTTCTTGCCCATTGAGCGTAATCGTGCTCATATTTTGCCAAGTTAGTCCCCCGTCACTTGTGCGGTACACTTTCTGTCCGCTGTTTCCATAGGTATTTCCAACCCAGAGTTCATCGGCATTGGCGGGATTGATGGCCAATTGCAGCTCGCGACGATAAGTTGTGGGCAGGTCGGGCAATTTGCTCCAGTTTAGGCCCCCATCTGTAGTTTTATAAATTTCACCCTTGGTCGAATTGCTGTTGCCATTGTTAAAAACCGATACATAAATGACATTGGGATTACTGCGCGACTGTTCAATTTCCATCGTAGTAGCATTGGTACCAAAGTTCCGAAGCGATCTGAAATTGATGCCACCATCGGTCGATTTCCAAAACTGATTGCCCTGCCCAAGGTAGATAACATCGGCATAGCGGCAGTCGAAAACCAGTTCACTTCTGCGCAAGGTATAACCCTCGTTCGGGTAAAGCGAAAGTGCCGGCATATAATTCACAGGGTCGTTCAGATTGATTGGCAATAGGGGAGAGGCGCCTAAATCGGAAAAGTGGGTAAGCCTGTTCTGTAGGGGATTCACATAACCGGTTCCCTGCTCGGCTGCACCTAGGAAAAGCGACTGTCCAAGACCATAATTTGGCATAAAAAGCGCCGCATCGCCATTGTGGTAACGACCGCCTACGAGTATGTCCTCGTTCCAGCCCGAACCCAGACGCCAATAATCGGAGCCTGCAATGCCGCGTTTTTTCGATTGAAAACTGCTCAGCTCATTGGTCGAAAGGTCGAGACCGCCATCGGTAGCTATCCAGATTTCATTGCCATTGACATCGATATCCTGATGATCGGCATGTGGGTGCGGGTCGATTTGCTGAAAGGTTCTGCCCGAATCGGAGCTGGTCCAAAGGAAAATGGCACCAACCCATATTTTTGCTGGATTGATATCGGAAACTTCCAGGTCGAAATTGTAAAATCCCTGATGATAACCATCGGAATAGCCCACCATATATGGATTGGCAGTTGTATAAGGACCACCAATGAAGCCAGAAGGATTGCTCCAGTTATCGCCCAGATTATCACTGCGGTAAAGGCCAATCCAGCCATCGTCGCCTGTTTTGCTGTTGCCGATAAGTGCCACATAAACCATATCGGGCGCTGCCGGGCTGATGGCAATTTTTCCACCTATAGCCGAGGCTTGCGTAAAGTTCTGCGGCGTATAGTAGCCGTTATTTTTCAGATTCCAGGTTAATCCGCCATCGTCCGAACGGAAAAATTCATCAATTTTGTTTGTACTGTTGTTTTTCAAAAGATAGAGCGTATCGGTGCTGCCAGGTTTGTAGTCGATATCCCAGCACTCGGCACTGAACTGATAAGCCCAGCTTGTACCGCCATTGGATGATTTAAGCAGGCCATTTTCACCCACCGCAAAGATTTTCTGGTTATCGGTCGGGTCGATCAAAAATTCATGCATACTGGCATTTGCCAGAAAAATCTCTGTCCAGTTTTGTCCGCCATCTGTAGTTTTGTAAATCCGGTTATTGCCCGAAAAATAGACGATATCGGCATTTAGCGGATCGGTCTGTATGGCAGTTACTGTATTTACGGGAAGTCCGGCTGTTACATAGGTCCAGTTGAGCCCTCTGTCAACAGATTTATAGACCCCTCCACTTTCAGTTCCTGCAAACAGAATATCAGGATTTACGGCCGACTGCGAAAAGGAATACACATTTACCTGTGTTGATCTGACATTGTTGGTGCCTGCAGAGTAAGTCTCGAAGGGGCCAAGGCAGCTCCAGCTGCTGAAATTGCGTAGCTGATTATTTTCGCGTCTTCTGCTTTCGGCAACTTCGTTTAAAATTGCATTGCGCGCTTCATCAGAGATTGGTCGTATAAATCCATCTGCATTAAGATATTCATTGACCTTTCTGCGCCAATGCTTATAATTTTGCGTATGAATATTTTTTTGAAAGCTGTTTTGTACATAATACTCGCTGTATAGGCCATCCACCCTAAAAACATCGGGGTCTTGGCTGTACATTTCTTGTGCCCATTGCGGCATATCTGTATTTGGCGCCAGAGCCACCTTGAAAAAGCTATTGCTATTTTGTGCCATTGCAGCCTTTGCTGCTAAGATGGCGATGCATACTGTGAGGACTGCTTTGAACATATTGCTGTTAGTTTTGAAAGCACAAAATAGGGATTTTTGGGAAAATATTTTTGCATTTACTTTACTGCTTAGCTTATTTTTTCAAGGATGCAAATAAAAGACGAGTCCCATCGAGGGTGAAGAATATCATCTCGTTTTAGAAAGTAATAATGAACTAAGCATACAGCACAAATAATTTGTGATTAGCAAATTGCGAATTAGTCATTTTGTATCGCGTATCGCGATATGTAATAAATTATTAAAAAAAATTTGAAAAATAATGGAATAATGCCTAATATTGCATATCGCGATTAGCAATATTACAATTTATGAAATCAGAAAACCACCAGATTAAGCCTCAGGATGTACTGCTCTTGCTTAAAATAGTCAGTGACAACAATCCAAATTGGAATCAAAAACCAGTGGCAGAGGATTTAGGATTAAGCCAATCGGAAGTCAGTGAAGCGGTAGCCCGCTGTAAATACGCCGGCTTATTGGCTCCTGATGGTAAAACAGTTATGCGGATGTCTCTTTTTGAGTTTTTGCAATATGGGCTGAGATATGTCTTTCCCCAAAAACCGGGGGCAGTGGTGAGGGGCCTAGCTACTTCACATTCAGCCTCACCTTTGAAAGAGTTAATACAAAGCAATGAGGCCTATGTTTGGCCCTATGGAAAAGGAAATGTTCGGGGTCAAAGTATTGTACCGCTCTATCCATCGGTCCCTGAAGCAGCCCTAAAGGACAACAGTCTACATGAATTATTGGCTTTGACAGATGCACTAAGGGTAGGCAGATCCAGAGAAAAGGAATTTGCATTGGAAATACTTAAAAAACGTTTTGGACTTGGAGAATAGGATTATAAATATAGAAACACTTGCAGAGGTTGCTGAAGCGCTGAAAGACATCAAAGATGATATGGTGTTTGTTGGAGGTGCCGTAGTGAGTTTGTATGCAGATGAAGCTGCAGCAGATGAAATGCGTCCAACTGAGGATATAGATATGGCTTTAAAAATAATAAATCTGAGTCACTGGCAGCAGTTACAGGAAAAATTAAGTGGGCTCGGTTTTTATCCAGATCCATTTGGACATACCATCTGCAGCTATAGGTACAAAGATATTGCAATAGATATTATGTCAACAGAAGACGGCCCATTCGGACCAGCAAATCGTTGGTATAAAATAGGATTCCATAATCTGTGGACAGTAAATATTAAAGATCAGGGGATAAAGTTACTTTCCGCTCCATGTTTCTTAGCTACAAAGTTCGAAGCCTTTAACAGCAGAGGTAAAGACTACCGTACCAGCCATGATATTGAAGACATTGTTTATGTATTGGACAATCGGTCTAAAATTGTGGATGAAATCTCTAAAGAGGATAATAACATTTCAAATTTTTTAAAAGAACAGTTTCAGATTATTATAAATAAAGGAATCTTAGAAGAGATGCTGATTTCACATATTCATCCGAACTCATTGGATGAGCGAATGAAAATAGTAGTGGAAAAAATCAATAAAATTATAAATTTATAATATTGCATTCACTGAACTCAACGCAATATTTTATCATACAACGCCTTTTCGGAATAAACCTGAACAGACAATAGCAAAAGAAGTGGGCAGGTTGCGTACTGATGCCGAATAAATTATATAAACAGTAAAACTTTTCATTCCAAAAGTAAATTTTAAAAAATCTTTGCACCCACAAACAAAAAAAGGACTCCTACTTTTCAGTAGAAGCCCCTTAGGAGGGTGGAGAATATCGTCCCGTCCACAGACGGGAGAACCGATGACCTTCCCGATTTCATCGGGACGCTCTAGCCAGCT
>CANETR010000261.1 GCA_947441325.1 Saprospiraceae bacterium | reverse complement strand
GCTTTTTTCTTCGGATTGGAGGTGGTGGTGTCGGCCTCGCACATGGTGAGCAGTTCGTCGAGGTCTTCGCCAGCATCAAAAAGCAGACGTCTGATAGCAGAATCCGTAATTTCCTTTCTGTCTTTGGTCAGCAAAATAGGCCGCTGATGCAGTTCCACAATCTTTTGCACAAATTTCATCTTTTGGTCCAGCGGCAATTTCATGCGCTGAAAAATCTTGGCAGTCATTTTTGCGCCTACGACCTCGTGACTATGGAAAGTCCAGCCCTGTCCAGGGTAAAATCTCTTGGTGGGCGGTTTGCCAATGTCGTGCAAGAGGGAAGCCCATCGCAGCCATAAGTTGTCACTCAGGGCGGCCATATTATCGACCACCTGCAGCGTATGCCAAAAATTATCTTTGTGCGAGATGCCGTTTTTTTCCTCAATGCCCTGCATATCGTAAAGCTCGGGAAAAATAATTTCGAGCAGCCCCGTTTGAAAAAGCAAAGCCAGACCTATCGATGGTTTGGGCGATGCCAGTATTTTATTCAGCTCGGTACTGATGCGTTCCTGCGAAATGATGTTGATTCTGTCTCTTTGTTCACTTATGGCACTCAGCGTCTTTTCCTCAATGGTAAAATTGAGTTGAGTGGCAAAACGGATGGCACGCATCATACGCAGGGGATCGTCGCTGAAAGTGATATGTGGGTCGAGCGGAGTACGGATAATTTTGTATTCCATATCCAATATACCGTCGAAGGGATCAATCAGTGTTCCGAAATTATGCTCATTCATGCAAACAGCCAAGGCATTGATGGTAAAATCTCTGCGGTTCTGATCGTCTTCCAGGCTGCCATTTTCAACGAGCGGCTTTCTCGAATCGGGACTGTAAGATTCTTTTCTTGCCCCTACGAATTCGAGGGTCCAGCCTTTAAAAGAGAGAGCTGCAGTGCCAAAACGGGCATAGGAAGAAACCTTTGGACATGGTTTTATAAGTGATGCAAAGGTCTCGGCAAATTCGATGCCGCTGCCAATACAGACAATATCCATATCCTTATCTCTGGTTGGTCTTCCCAAAATTCGGTCACGCACATAGCCACCTATGAGGAATGTCGGGCAATTGAGTACAGCGGCTGTTTTTTTCAACAGCTCAAAAATCTCTTCCTCAAAAGGCATTATATCAAACTTCATATGCTTTTTTTTAACGAAATCTGTGATGTTAATAATCCTTTCTAAGGAAAATCATTTCATTTTTTGAGTTAATCCTGATAATGGTTGAGGCCGTTCCACTTCGATAGTTTTTATCGAATTTGGCAATATAATCGACGCCTTTTTTAATCCCATCGGGCACTTCCTCAAAGCTATTGGGAAATTGGCTTTCAGTAGCTGATGCTATCGTCGAGACAATTGCTTTTCCATAAGTATTAATAATTGACGCGCAGCTAGCTTCTTTTACTACACGAATAGCTGTTGTGCCATCGCTTGCTTTTAATTTGTCCGGCAATTGGCAGTTATCATATAAAATTGTCAAAGGTTTTTCATAATATTCGATAAGATCCCCAGCCTTAGGACCCAATTGTGGTACATAGCGCAATAGCATCTTGAGACTTCCTACCAAAACAACCATAGGATAAGCTTCTTTTTTTTCTTTTAAACGGATAATTTTATCAATTGCCGCCTCATTTTCAGCATCGCAGCCCAATGCCCAGAGTGTATCACTGGGATAAAGCATGGTACCGCCTATGTTAAGATTATCAAGAATTCGCTTTAACTCTAAGGGCTCTAAAATTGACATTTTGGTGTATTTGTGCGCAAATATAGCTAATTTTGGTCGCCAAGACAATGCAATAGCCTTAATTTGCAATTTTGAAAAAGGAATCTTATTTTTGAATTTTAAATTACCAAAACCCCCCAATGCTATGTTAAAACAATTGGCTTACTGTGTTTTAATTACAGTCTTCTTAACGCTAAAAACAAGCGCCCAACTTGCCATAAGCAATCTTGAGCTGCTCGATGAACTGAAAGCAACCACCACATTGGTTTTTATGCCGGCATCAGACACGGTTAAACATCAGATTTACAGAGAACTGATGGAAGAGCACTGGAAACTGACACCTATGAAATTCCTTTCCTACAGTCAGTACACCGAGTATAAATACAAAAAGGGTTATTCCTACATGCTTTTCGGCGATGATTTTATCAACGATGGCACTTCTTTCAGCAGCTATGTTTATTTTGAACTTTGGCACTGGCATGCCGATAAAGACAATTGGGACAAGCGTCGCAAAGTGCAACTGGCCCGTATGGAACTTTATCCCGATCCTGAGACAACCTTCGACCCATCTTTGATTTACGACTATCGTTACAGCACCGAAGGGCATATTTTCAACTGGTCGCCAGGTATGTTCAAAAACTATATGCAGCTTATTAGCCGCGATATCTCAAAAGGAATTACAAGAACAGCAGCAAAAGCAGAAACTGTTGTTGAAGATCTTAAACAGCTCAAAGATCAAACCCTTTATATTCCCGAATATACCTTCGAACAGCACAATTCAAACCAGAAATCTCTTGGTTTTACTCCCGCTGCCGAAATGATGGCCGATTATCCCTACAAATATAAGGTTGTAAAAAATGACGAACTGAGTAAGATGATTGCAGAATCGGAAGGGAAAATTTATTACCTGCTTTTTGTGCGCAGCAATAGTGATAAATATTTGGCAGTGATGGAAGGACATGATGGAAACATTGTTTATCACCGACATACGCCACAGAGTATCAATGTAAAAAGATCCGATATTAAGAAACTCGCAAAAGTGATTAGCGAGGGCAAATAATTTTTTTGGATAAAATGATATAAGATTGCAGCGGGCGCTTAAGTAAGTGCCCGGAATATTGCTTATTGGGTATTGCATGCAAAGACTTAAAAATTTCATATAACATTAAATAATAGGATTGAGCAGCTTTATCAACAGTATCTCCAAAGCAGTTTCTGCCTTCAGATCGCGCAATTATGTCAACTCGCTTCACGAACTCTCTGAAGCCTTTGAGCTGCTTGAATCTGAACAGCTTTTGAAGATTGATTCAGGAATTTTTAACGCCTTGCACGACGCGCTTGATATTACTATCTTGATGGCAGAACTGCCTGTTTTTGAAAAAAATGAGTTTATCGAATCGACGATCAGGAGTATTAAAATAGCGCTTCAGGCCTTTACAAAACCCGATGGAGGTACAACCGCTGACTTACTGAATAGCCTCGATGATTTTATTCTGCTTGTGGAAGGAATGAATGTCGCTATGAAATATCTCAATCTGAAAAAATTCAGGGCGGATGACTTTCCTCCTCAGGTTTCTTTTGAAATAAGTGCCGATGGATTATTAAAATTATATGTCTGGACAGCAGAAGAGGAGGGGAGAGTAGCCAAAATAAGTCAGCTGAAAGCCGAATTTGACAATCTTTTCGAAAAGGAAAGAAAATCAAAAAAGTATTATCTGGAAGCTATCGAAGATCTTTTCGAGCAGCAGTTATATCAGGAATGTTCAAAACTGATGGAACAGGCCATGTTGGAACATGAATCCCTGAAAGAAATTTTATATGTAAAAATGGGATTTGTACTCTTGAAACTTGAAAAAGCAGGAGAGGCACTCGACTATTTTTTAAAGGCAAGGGTATTGGGTGCGCCCAAACTGGCAATAGCTGAAGGCATAAAAACAGCATGCGCTGTTATGTTATCCGATCCCGAGTACAAAAGTCAGCGTGCTAAACTCCTTAACTTCATGGATGATTTTTCCTGAGGGGCGATTATTGACCAATAATTAGTTCAGCTGCAGTTTTTCGGTGCAGGCCCACGCCATATTCAAGGTTCAAAGCCGATTTTAAGATACGGTAGTCTTTTTCCGAATTCATAAAATCGAGTCCGCTTACATCGAGCAACAAAATAGGAAGTTTGTCCTGATGTGTTCTGAAAAACTCGAAATAAGCCTGTTGGATTTTGTGTAGGTATTCGCCCGATATATCTTCCTCATAACTACGGTTTCTTTTTTTGATATTTTCCAGCAGTTCATCCACCGGCCTGTGCAGATATACCAATAAGTCGGGCTTTGGAAAAGAAGCATTGAGGGTATTAAAAAGGTTTTGAAAAAGCCTTAATTCCTCACCAACCAAGTTTTGACCGGCAAAAAGCAGGGTTTTCGAGAAAATATAATCCGACACCGTGTACTGTTGAAAAAGATCCCTTTCCAACAAAAATTCCTGCAATTGTTTGTGCCTTTCCGACATAAAAAATAATTCTACCGGAAAGGAGTATCGCTCTGGATTTTTATAAAATAAAGGCAAAAAAGGATTGTCAGAAAACTGTTCCAATATCAGTTTTGCATCGAGCTCAGCGGCAATTTTCTGGCAGAAAGAGGTTTTTCCTGCACCTATATTACCTTCAATTACAATATAATTTCCATTTGCAATCTGCATGCTTGCTATATCGCTTTTATTTCGAGTTTATCGCTGC
>CANETR010000260.1 GCA_947441325.1 Saprospiraceae bacterium | reverse complement strand
GCATATCTTCCATAAGCAGTGATTTCTACATTGATAAAATAAAAACGCTCCTCATGTTTGTTTTTAATTTTTATTCCGTAGGTATTATAGGAGGAGATATAGCCATACTCGATTTCCAAACCATTTTCACTATTATAGAAGGTCTTTCCTTCCATATAGGCCGTCACATCCATTTCTTCATCGAAACTGATAGATTGGGCAGTTGCATTGTATGCAGCAAAAAGCAGCAAAAAGAAAAGAAACTTGTTCATAATAGCTTCATTAGAATCTTATTTAAGGGCAAAAAACAGCATTGATTTTATTGGTACATCCACAGGCATTGGCTCACCAGTTTCTGAAAAGCCCATACATTGACAAGTTTCATTATTAAATTTTATTGTAAAATTCTTTCCTATATTTTCAGTATTGGTCTCCCATCTTCCGTCAACTTCTTTGAACAGTAAGGTATAATCGGGATTTTCAGCTGAGATACTGTTGAATACAAACTCCTCGCCTTTATCTGTAATAAAAACATAAAAGCAAGCCTGACAATCACAAGCGGCATCAGTACAAACTGCATCCTTAAATTTAGCTGTGATTGTTGTTTCTTGAGCATGAAGGCTGCTAAAAGCAATCAATAAAAGGCAAAGGGTGATTAGTTTTTTCATAAAATATTTTATTGGGTAATTTTTAATGCGCGGGTTGCTTTAAATATAATTGATTCCATAACATAAATACAAAAATAATAATATTTATTGTATTTAATAATTTAGACGCCTATTTATAAAAATAATAAAAGCGGGCAATGCCCGCTTTTATTCTATTAACATTGAAATAAAAATCTTTCTATTTCAAATGTTTATCTATCTAAATCTTACCACCAAGATCTGTAGTTATAAGTTACATTTCTAGGCTGATTGTTACCATAAGCAACTCCGATGTCTCTAGCAGCCTGGATTGTTGCTTTTCTGATATCTGTTTCGTCTTTTTGTTGCTTCAATTTGAAGTCCCATTCGCGTTGATCGAGTTCTTTAATTCTCTTGCCAATTGAGCTTGAAAGTGCTGTTGCTTCAGCATAGCAAGCTGCAGCCGGATCAATCTTAGCAAGGAAAGAACCTGCAGCAGATGCTCCTTGTGAATCCTGAGATTTGTTCCATGCACTTGTTGCCTCAGCAAGGTTTAATTTGCACTGACGATCAATTTGTTTCTTGTAGATTGGTGCTACAGCATCCATAGCCTTATCATAGCATTCTTTGCAAACTTCAGGAATACCTACTAGTTTTGAAATTGCAGCATCAAAATCATTTTTATTAGCCAACATTTCAGCCTCTTTGAGGATAAAATCACATTTGCCATTGTAATATTCAATGATTTTTTGTTTGCCTTTCTCAATAAATGCCTGATATTTTACATCATCTACTTTAAGATTTTTCAATGCAGCCATATAAGCTTTAGTTTCGGTTTCTCCTACTCCTTTGAGCGTTACAGTGGTGTTTGAAAATAAGGTACCTTCAATGCCATCACCGATATACAGCGTAATCTCGAGTGTGTAAGCATGCATTGGAGGAGCTGTTGCTGTAATATCCTTTGTTGCTACAACCACATTTGCTGTGATGATGAATCTATTGTTCAAAGAACTACCGCCCATACCATTTTTGGAAGCAATCTGGCTGAGTTTGTTTTCAAGATTAGATTGAGCAGCAGGAGTCAATCCTTCAATCTGATCAGGAACAACGGTTGTTAGCGTTATTCTTGCAGCGTCATCTGATTTTGTCTGACTGTTTTGAGCAAAAAGTGCAGATGATGCAAATAGAAGGAACATTAAAATCTGAATCCTTTTCATACTAAACATTTTTATTGTTAATAAATTATTTCTCGCCAATTACTAACTGAGCCTGGCCTAAACCCTTCATCATCAACTTAGAATCAATGGTGTATTTATCTTTTAGAGTTTTTTGAAGACCTTTCAACCAACCACGAGCATCTACTGCTTTATTTTTGTCATCAAACAAAGGAATTCTAACCTGTTCGAATAACATCATGTTTTCAGTTGCATCGGTAGTATTGAATCTTCCTTGTACAGTATTGGCAGAAATCCAATTTTCAATAATCGTGCCTAATTCCTCACCTTCATATTCACTTTCCAAATCACCATCAAATGAATCGAATTTTTTGATTCTTACGATTATTTCTCTACCATTGGCAAACAAATCGTCAAAATGTTTTTGAAGTTGTGAGTTAAAGTTGTCGATGTGTGAAAGTACAGCTTCTTCCAAAAGAACCGGTAATTCAGCAGTAAAAGATGGCTGACCAGTGCCAGAAGCACCTGAAACTTGCTTATCGGTGTAAGCATCTAAACCTTGTAAGTTAAAGGTAATAGATTTTTTGGGGCCAGTTGCATTGATTGACCAAGTAAGTTGCATCCAGATATCAGCTTTAGCAGTCTTCTTTAGTTTATCAATTGGTGACTCGCTCACTCCGTTGCCACTTTTGCTTGTCAACATAGCATCTTCAGCAGATTCACCTTCTAAAGTTTTGATAGCTGATTCAAGATTTTTAAGTGGAAAGCCTCTCTCTGCCATCAACTCATTGATTTTACTGATAACCAAAAGAAGATCAGTATTGCTTTGAAGTGCTTTTTTATAATCAGGTATTTTCACAGCTTTACCTTGATTATCAAATTCCATCATATAACCATTGTTATTACACCATACATCACTTGGTACAATCATGATTGTAGGCTTTTTGGCCTGTGAAAATACATTTAATGTAAATGAAAGGAATACGAGAACTATTACTAAATTTTTCATCTTATTAAATTTTAATTTTTAAGAATACCGTCTTGAATCATTTTTTGTTTCAAGTCTGAACGCTTTACTACAATAACAAGACCTTGAGTTACGCTTTGGCGAGCACCTTTGCGATCTCTCATAATTTTCTGGCCAATTCTTTCGTCTTTGAGCGAAACAAACTGCTTGTATTCGCCATTGTCGGTAAAGAATTTGTTAAAGTAGGTTTCGTACTTTTGCTGTGCATTCACTTCAGGCACTACAGGTCTTTTTTCGCAATCCTGCTTACCTTCATAAATACCTTTGAACAAGACATCATTAACTGCATTTTTCTTTGCCTGTTCAATAGCATCCCATCTGTTTCTGCCTGTACCCCAGGCTTTCACTGTTTGTGAGCCATCCAACTCTACACCAAGACACTCTGTTTTGTATGTGTAGTTTCCTGCAGTTTTTCTTTGCGGAGAACAGGAAAACAGCACTGCAATTGAAGCAAAGAAAAGACTAAATTTCAATAGAGTTTTCATAAGTTTTGTTTTTTAGAATCCGTTGGAAAGTCCTTTGATAATGCCTGCATCTTCAAGATCTTTTCTTAATAATGCCTGATTAACAGAGATTACTACACCAATTTTATATTCTTTTCCTATTTTGATTCTATCCTCAGGGGCAATGTTACCATTATTAGAAAGAGATACAAACTTGAGGTATTTTCCACCTGTTGCGAAGAAATCCTTGAAGAAACCTTCTTTCTCCTGCTCTAGATTAGGACTTTGAGCCAATGGTTTTTGAGCAGGAACTCTGTCTTTTGCCGGAAAACCTCTAAAGATAATACCATGAACAGCATTCTTTTTTGCCTGTTCGATAGCTGTGTTAGCATCTTTTGAATAAGACCAAACCTTGATTTGGTATGTACCCTGTGTGCCTACACCCGCCGCTTCGATTTCATATCTCCACTGAGCAGTTTCTTTGTCAGCTTTTTTCTTTTGAGCAAAGCTTAACATTGGTGTGAGCATTAATAAAAAGCCCAGAAACAGATTTTTATAGTTTTTCATGATCGTTGGAATTTATTATTTGATAAATTTAAGTAACATACCAGGCTGGATCTTCTTGCTTCCTTTGAAAACAGTAGCAGTGATAGGGTTACCATCTTTGTCAAGCTGTTTTTCTTCAGCTTCATCACCTGCATTGTATCTGTTGTCCCAAACTAATTTTTTGTCAACAGTTGCAGAACCAACTTTTTTGTATTCTGTCAGACCAGTTTTCTCGTTAAGTGTTCTTTCGAGTACATCAAATTTCTCACCACCTTTCAAACCTTCTTTTTTACCAATTTTCGCAAGGATTGTAGGATCGGCTGAGAATACAGGTGTTTTTGGTTTGAATACATCATTTTCTTTTTGAAGCTCTGCAAATGCATTATCAACATTTCTTACTAATGCAAGATCAATAATTTGAGATTCAGTTCTTTTTTCACCAATTTTGAAAGTTACTAAGCTGTTGTTGAACTGAGCGCCTACGAACTCTAAGCTGAATAAATCAGACTTTGCAATATCGGCTGGTTTGCTCCAAAGGTCATTGTAAAAAATTGTAGCAATTGAATCGTTCCAATTCAAACGGTATAGCCATGTTTTAGACCAAAGTGAATAACCTTCTTTGGTTTTTTCATAAACAGCATCTACTCCCTGAAGGGCTTTGTCCATAAGAATTTGTGGCTTACCAGCTAATTCCTGTGC
>CANETR010000259.1 GCA_947441325.1 Saprospiraceae bacterium | reverse complement strand
TTTGGTTTTGTAAGAGGAAAGAGGAAAGAATGAAAGAGGAAAGATTGAACCGAGGCTATGCCGAGCTCCACGAAGTGAAAGAGGAAAGATTGAACCGAGGCTATGCCGAGCTCCACGAAGTGAAAGAGGAAAGAATGAAAGAGTTTTATAGTAGCCAGTAGCCAGTTTTTTAGGGAAGAGGGAAGAGTTTTTTAGTATCCAGTAGCCAGTAGCCAGTTCTTTAGGTCTAGGTACTAGTTGCATAGTAAACTGTAACTTGCTATGCGCTTCTTTGCGTAGTAGATTATGCACATTCTTTGCGGCTTTGCGTGAGACAGCTTATGTAGGTGAAAAGAGGAAAGTTTTATAGTAACCAGTAGCCAGTTTTTTAGGGACTAGGGACTAGGGACTAGTAATTTAGTAAACAGAATTTTGCTTTGCGCTTCTTTGCGTAGTAGATTGTGTACGTCCTTTGCGTTTCTTCGCGTAATATAAGAACTGGCAGGGCTTTGCGCCTATGTGTGAGATAGATGTAGCAGATGAAAGAGGATACAGTGAGGGATAAAAAAAAGAGATTTTAATCAAATTGTTTAAATTTTTTTGCAAAAAATTTGTTTGAACAAAAATTATTTTGTAAAATTGCAACCTAGTAGTTTACAAACGATATCTTGAGACCATATCAAAAACTGCTTTTAAGACCATTTTTACCGAATTTTGCAAATAAATTATTTGCTGCTCTTTGAGACGGAGCAAAACAGACACGCAATTCATTTTATCTAACGTACTTGAGACCTACATAAGAATTGAATGAAAAATTAATGATGAGTTACGACCAATATTTTCAAGTCGTATTTTTTGTTGTATCGCAGGTGTAGAATATACTTGTCGAGTGAAAGAATTTTAGCTGTCTGGCTAATTATTGCTTTTCGGTCAAGCTGGAGGTTTTAACCTTTTCAGGCAATCTTTGTATTGTTATGAAAATGATATAAAAAACTTCAATTTGAAAGGTTTTATGGCTGTTTTGACATATTAGAGCATAAAATTTTGACCAATGAATACACTTGTCATCGCTATTATTTTTAGTGTCATTGTTATTGGCGGCACCTATTATTTTGCGCTTCGCATGTCGAAGGGTACTGTCAAAAATATGAATTTAAGGATAGGTGAATTGGCTGCAGCCTTGGGTTTGCCCGAGCCACAAATGCAAACATCATTTATTTCTTCTTTTTATAGCGGAGAGCTGTCTGGTATGATAGAGGGCAGAGAATTTTATTTTAGCAGTTTTACAAAATCTGAAAAAACAAGCGATTCGTACAAAACCGAATTTAGCTGGAAAATTGCTAATGCTGTTAGCTGCAAGCTCCGAATTACAAAGGAAGGAATCAAATCCACACTAAACAAACAATTTGGTGGGCAGGATATCGAAATTGGCCACAAGGAATTTGACCAGACTTTCTTGGTAAAAGGAGATAAAGAGGAATTCGCCAAGGCAATTCTTACTAATGCAATCAGTACGGAATTGCTTAAAAAAGAAAGAGGAATTTATGGTTCAATTACAATTCAGGATGATAGCATTCGTTATGAAGAATCTGGTGTTTTGTTAACAGATGAAGATCTTCAACGCTTAATTCGACTCATTGAACTTTGTAAAAATATCGCAAAACAAATCGAAACATTCTAATATCCCAAACATTTTAAAGACAGACACAATTATGAAAAATTATTTAAAAGCAGTTACACTGATTCTGCTGTCCCTCACAGTAATGGCCTTTGTAGGGCCTACCAAGGTTAAGTTTTTATCTGCCGATTGGTCGGCTGCACAGCAAAAGGCCAAGGCTGAAAAGAAACTTTATTTTGTTGATTTCGATGCCAGCTACTGCGCTTCCTGCCGCAATATGGATGCAAGTACCTATCAGGACCCTGCCTTGGCAAGTTTCATGGAAAATAATGTTGTAGCACTCAGGCTTGATGTTCAAGACTTTGAAGGTGCCATGTGGTCACAAAATTACGAGGTGGAAGCACTGCCAACCATGCTTATTTTTAATCAGGATGGTAAATTGGTAAAAAGAATTGTGGGTTACAAGAGTGCCAAGGACTTAATGGCAGCTTTCAGCGAAGTATTGCCCAAAAAAGATATTAAAACTGAAACAGTGAAACCTGTTGAACAGAAACTTACTAGTCCGCAGCCAATAGTAGATGATGAAAAACCTGCGCTAAAGCCTGTAACAGCAAATGCTGCTTTGACAAATAAAACACCAAGCTCTGCAGGACTTTATGAGCTTAATGTGAAACGCTTTGCATCCAATGGGTTTTCAATACAAATTGGTGTGTACAATAGCTATGATTTTATGCTGGAACAGGCAGAAAAATTAAGTGATAAATTCCCAAGTCAAAAAATACTGATGCATGTGGATGAGATTGGCGGTCAACGTACTTTCAAGCTACTCATTGGCAATTTTTATGATAAAATTCAGGCATCTGAATTCAAAGAAAGTCTTAGAAAATCAGGTTTCGACGGAATTCTAAAAGATTTATCCGTTTTGAGATAAAAGAAGTTTGTGCATGTAATGTAGAGCCCGGCGCCTGAAAAGGACCGGGTTTTAACATTATATCAGGTTTTAGGCTTTTTATTGTTTTTTGTAACTGATAATCTTCCTTGGCGTAAAATTCAAAAAAGGATTAATATCATTTTCAATATTAATTTTTAATTGCTGACAGCTTTTTACTTTATCTGCCAAAAAAAATGTAATATCTTGCGAAGTTAAACAAGAAAACAATTAGATCAATTTATGAATTTGTGCATCGACATAGGTAATACCCGTACAAAAGTTGCAGTTTTTGATGCTGAAGGAAGCCTGATAAAGTTAATTATCAGAAATGACTATACTTCCGGAAAGCTTGATAAAGTCTTGAAAAAATACGAGATAGAACATGTAATTGTGTCCTCTGTAAAAAAGAAACAGGGGAAATATAAACGCTTAGTTGGCAACAAGGTGAAAACTTTTGTAGAGTTGAGTCACGAAACCCCAATTCCTGTAACAAATCTTTATCATACACCCGAGACCTTGGGTAAAGATCGTTTGGCAGGTGTAGTTGGTGCCAATTTTCTTTTTCCCGGAAACGATGTTTTGGTGGTGGATGCCGGCACTTGTATAACTTATGACATCATCGATTCAGAGGGAAATTATTATGGCGGCAGTATATTGCCAGGTATCGAAATGCGATTCAAAGCATTGAGTACTTTTACGGCCAGATTGCCACATGTTCATCGCGATTTACTCGAATCGCATATTGGTGATACAACTTTAACAAGTATACAAACCGGAATACAGTTTGGAGTCGTTTATGAAATGAAGGGCTTTATTTCTAAATATCGTGAAAATTATCCCGATATTCGCGTTCTTGTTACAGGAGGGGATGCAAGTTTTTTTGAAAGTCAGATGGAAAATCAGATATTTGCAGTTCCGGAACTGGTACTTATGGGTTTGAACCAAATTTTAAATTACAATGTCAACATCAGCAAAGCTTTATAAAATCAAAGAATTTATTTTCAGTAAAAACCTTTTTCTGATAGCTTTTTCAGTAATCATAAGCATTGCAGCCGATGCCCAAAATTACACACGAAGGAATTCTCCCTATTCCCGATATGGTATAGGCGATGTTTTTAGCAGCCAATTCACACAGCAGTTGAGTACAGGAGGTGCATTTAGTGCAACCTACAACTCTGCTTGGGATGCAGGCATTATAAATCCTGCAGCATTGGGACATTTGCAAACTACAGCCTTCGAAGCCGGGGTATTCTATAAGCATAGTCGCTTGAGCGAAAATTCTACCGGACAAAAAGCTGCAGCCAATGATGGCAATTTATCTTATCTTTCTTTGTCCTTTCCTGTAACAAGAAGTTGGGAAATAGAAACCGACACATTGAGGCGAGGAATTCCAATTCAATGGGGAATGGGCCTTAGCCTGTCGCCGCACAGTACTATTGGCTACGATGCCAGAATCACCAGAAATTTAACCGATATTGGTGAGGTAGAATACCGATATGCCGGTGAAGGTACCCGATTTAGAGCTAACTGGGCTAACGGTGTAAGGTATAAGGGCCTTTCTGTTGGTGCTAACCTTGCACTTCTTTTCGGTTCTGTTTCTGAGAGAAATATCATCAACTTTCAGGATAGTGCTTATAGTTTTGCCTATAATGAGCGCGTACTCAACAATAAAAATACACTTGGCCTGCTTTGGGATATTGGCGTTCAGTATGATTTATATCTGAACAAGCAAAAAGATAGACCCAATCCATTGGAAGATTTGAGATTAACTTTTGGTGCCTATGGAGGAAGTAGTAGTAATCTGCGCATACTCGACCGTCAAGAAACCATACGTTATGGCAGTTTTTATGGAATTGATACCTTAATTATGAGCGACGATGTACGTAGTACAATGAAGCTGCCGCTTAGTCTGGGAGCTGGTATTGCCATCACAAAAGGTATGAATTGGCGTTTTGGATTGAATTACGAAACACAGTTTTGGAACAATTTCAGCTACC
>CANETR010000258.1 GCA_947441325.1 Saprospiraceae bacterium | reverse complement strand
TATGCTAAACCTAAAGTGTCGGCACAGCTGCTTTCAATTGGAACTTGTTGCGCACTAACAACTTGAACTAAAAAAAACAAGCAAAGCAACTTGGTTTGCCACAACATTTTTGCAATCATTTTCAAAAAAAAGAGATTTAGACTTGCAATATATTTAAAACTAGAATACTTTACCCTTAAGTTTAGCATTTTATTATTAAAAACATAAGTTTTTCCATATCTTTGCGCTTCACAAAAAACTAAAAACTAGAATGAATATTGCTATTATTGGTACAGGCTACGTGGGACTAGTTACAGGAACCTGCTTTGCAGAAACTGGCAACAATGTGATATGCGTAGATATCAATGAGGAAAAGGTAAAGAAAATGCAGGAAGGTGTTGTACCTATTTATGAGCCTGAGTTGGAACACCTTTTTGAAAGAAATACAAAGGCGGGTCGTTTGCACTTCACAACAGACTTGAAAAGCGCCACCGAAAACTCGGATATAATTTTTCTGGCATTGCCTACTCCTCCCGGCGAAGACGGTTCTGCCGATTTATCCTATATCATGGGAGTAGCTGCCCAACTTAGTCAAATTATCACAACATACAAAGTCATAGTTGACAAAAGTACTGTTCCGGTAGGAACTGCTGAAAAAGTGCATAAAATTCTGGTAAAAAATCTTGACGAAAATCTTTTCGACGTAGTATCGAATCCGGAGTTTTTGAGAGAGGGCGTTGCCGTAGAAGATTTTATGAAACCCGACAGAGTTGTCATTGGTACAAGTTCGCCAAGAGCGCAACAACTCATGAGACAGCTTTACGAACCCTTTGTTCGCCAAGGAAATCCAATTTATTTCATGGACGAACGTTCGGCCGAAATGACAAAATATGCGGCCAATTCTTATTTGGCAACAAGGATTTCTTTCATGAATGAAGTTGCAAATTTATGTGAACTCGTAGGCGCTAATGTTGATGATGTTCGATTAGGTATAGGTTCAGATTTACGCATTGGTAAAAGATTCCTTTTCCCAGGAGTTGGTTATGGCGGCAGTTGTTTCCCTAAGGATGTCAAAGCGCTTGCAAAAACAGCAGAAGAATTCAAGTACGAATTCAGAATTCTAAAAGCCGTAATGGATGTCAACAGAAGACAAAAAAACAGATTGGTCGAGAAGCTTAACAACTATTTTGGCGATAATCTAAAAGGTAAAACCTTTGCAATTTGGGGACTTGCATTCAAGCCAAACACAGATGATATTAGAGAGGCGCCTGCTTTACACATAATTGATGAGCTATTAGAATTAGGTGCAAGCGTCAAAGCATATGACCCTGAAGCCATGCATCATGTCAAGGAAATATACGGCGATAGCATAGAACTTACGTCGGATCAATATGCTGCACTCGTGAATGCAGATGCCCTATTGATTGTAACAGAATGGAATGCTTTCCGAACACCTGATTTTAATAAATTGTCCTCTTCTTTGAATAAAAAAGTCATTTTTGACGGAAGAAACATATACAGTCTCGATACAATGAAAAACCTTGGATTTTACTACGAAAGTATTGGTCGTGAGACGGTTCACCCATAAAAACAAGCAAATGAAAAGAGTACTGATAACCGGAGCTGCGGGCTTTTTAGGATCACACCTTTGCGATAAATTTATATCAGAAGGCATGCATGTAATTGGCATGGATAATTTGCTTACTGGTTCACTTACTAACATTGAACACCTATTCCCAAACGAGCATTTTGAATTTTATCATCACGATGTTTCAAAATTTGTTCATGTTCCTGGGCATATCGATTACATATTGCATTTTGCCTCTCCTGCAAGTCCAATTGATTACCTTAAAATGCCAATTCAAACGCTGAAAGTTGGTTCCTTGGGTACTCATAACCTATTGGGACTGGCTCGGGTAAAAAAAGCCAGAATCCTTGTTGCTTCTACTTCAGAAGTATATGGCGATCCTTTGGTGCATCCTCAAAAAGAAGATTATTGGGGCAATGTCAATCCAATAGGTCCACGTGGGGTTTACGATGAAGCAAAACGCTTTCAGGAAGCGATAACTATGGCATACCACAATTTTCATGGGTTGGAAACCAGAATTGTACGAATATTTAACACCTATGGCCCAAGAATGAGGGTTGAAGATGGTCGTGCCCTACCTGCATTTTTCTCTCAGGCAATAAAGGATGAAGAAATTACCGTTTTTGGCGATGGCTCACAAACTAGGTCATTCTGTTATGTTGACGACTTAATTGACGGTATTTACAGACTGCTTTTGAGCGACTATCATCTGCCTGTAAATATTGGAAACCCTCAGGAAATTACTATAAAAGACTTTGCTGAAGAAGTAATCAGGCTAGTAGGAAAAGGCAGAATAGGCTACCGTCCTCTACCAAAAGACGATCCAAAACAAAGACAACCCGATATAACATTAGCAAGAGAAATATTAGGCTGGGAGCCAAAAATTAGTCGAAGCGAAGGCATTTCAAAAACATACGACTATTTCAAAAAAGTAGTCATTTAGTAAAATCATTGTTTAAATATTCTGAGAATAAATTTGTTCAAATGTCAAAAAAAATTCTAATCACAGGCGGTGCAGGTTTTATAGGTTCTCATGTAGTCAGACTCTTTGTCAACAAATATCCTGATTACCAAATAGTAAATCTCGACAAACTTACTTATGCCGGAAACCTGGAAAATTTAAAAGATATTGAATCTTCGAATAATTATTCTTTCGTAAAAGGCGATATTGTTGATGCCGCATTTGTAAATCAACTTTTCAGCACACATCAATTCGACGGAATAATACATCTTGCTGCCGAGTCGCATGTTGATCGTTCTATCGCAAATCCCCTGGCCTTTGTTGAAACCAATGTAATTGGCACACTCAATTTATTGAATGCCGCTAAGGAGCAATGGAAAGGTAATGAAGATGCTAAACTTTTTTACCACATTTCCACCGACGAAGTGTATGGTAGCTTGGGAGAAGAAGGCTTTTTTGTTGAGACAACAGCATACGACCCACGTTCTCCTTACTCGGCCTCTAAGGCAAGCAGCGACCACTTTGTACGCGCTTATCATCACACTTATGACATACCTGTGGTTGTTTCAAATTGTTCAAACAATTATGGACCGAATCAATTCCCAGAGAAGTTGATACCACTTTGTATTCACAATATCAAAACTGGAAAGGCACTACCGATTTATGGCGATGGTAAATATACCAGAGACTGGCTTTGGGTGTTGGACCATGCCAATGCCATTGATCTTATTTATCATAAAGGGAAAGTTGGAGAAACCTATAATATTGGTGGACACAATGAGTGGAAAAACATTGACTTGGTACATCTGCTATGTGACCTTACTGACAAGGCCTTGAATCGCCCTCTTGGCACAGCTCGTCAACTCATTACCTTTGTTAAGGACCGTCCCGGACATGATAAGCGTTATGCCATTGATGCGAGCAAAATAAAGACAGAGTTGGGATTTGAACCAAGTATAAATTTCGAAACAGGTCTGGAGCAGACAATACATTGGTATCTCAACAATGAACTTTGGCTTAACAATATAACAAGTGGCGCTTATTCTGCCTACTATGAACAACAATATCAGAACCGATAAAACTATACCTATGAATTTTGTATCTAATAGAATTTTTTGTATTTGTCTTTTCTGCTTTGCTTTTTTGGGGAATATAGAGGCGCAGATTCCTCCAATACCAATGATTGACCCTACAAAGTCAATGGGTGAAAAACCTATACTGCCAGTCACTGATCCAAAAACGGACATCAATTCTAAAAACGATGAAATGAAGTCCATTGAGGACAAAACTAAATCGGAAATTGAGGAAGACAAGAAAAAATTAAAAAAAGAAGAAGATGAAAAAGATATTCTAGCCAAAAAAAGACTATCTACTTTACCCGAAGCTAAAATTTGGGGACAAAATTTCTTTAGAGATCAAAGTATTTCACTTTTTGACAGAACCCGTGACCTAAGAGCATTGCCAAGTTATTTACTTAACTCAGGCGATGAACTCATTGTGACAGTCTGGGGCGTAGTAGATTTTAGTAAAGCTGTAACTGTTGGGCCAGAAGGCTATATTGACCTCTCAATACCTGAACTCATGATACCAAGGCTTTACGTCAAAGCAATGAAATTTGGTGATGTACAGGAAGCAATAAGAGAAAGGCTGGCCAATCATATGAATATTAAAGGATCTTTCATTGATGTACAGCTTAACTATTCAAGAAACATTACTATCAATATCACCGGTGAAGTTTTTAATCCTGGTAGTTACAGTATTCCTGCAGTTAATACTGCTTTTAACGCTCTTGTTGCAGCAGCAGGTCCAAGCCAAATTGGTAGTGTTCGTAATATTAAAGTTGTAAGCAGCAATAAAGCCACCCGAATTCTCGACATCTATAAATTTGCAACAAACCCCAATATTGCTGATGAGTTTTTTATGAGCAACAATGATTATATTTTTGTTCCACTGGCTGGTCGGGTTGTAAACATAAAAGGGTCTGTAAAAAGACCTTTCT
>CANETR010000257.1 GCA_947441325.1 Saprospiraceae bacterium | reverse complement strand
CTGCATTTTCACGATATCAACATACTGCTCAAGGCGCTGAATGCATTGGTCGAAGCGGGTCACTCTGTCATTGTCATCGAGCACGATATGGACGTAATAAAATGTGCTGATAATATTATCGACCTTGGTAAAGAGGGTGGTAAAGATGGCGGACAGCTGGTATTTTGGGGCACTCCGCAGGAGATGTTGGAGTGTAAAGATTCTTATACGGCCGATTATTTGAGGAAGAAAATGGGCATAAAGAATTCTTAAAGTGTACTTTGTAAAATCTTTCCCAATCAAAGGCTAATCTGCCGATTTTGAATTGCTTTATAATTCAGATTAGCTACTTTATGGCCACACCTATCGTTAAATCGAAATACTCGGCAGTGATAGCATGTGCCTTGAGCCTGACGCCAATGTAAGGAGCTATTCGATTTTTTACCGGATCTAGTGGATAGTAGCGGAAGCCAATGCGCGTAAAAGGCAACTTTACTGGGGCATTATTGAAATAATATCCTATCTGCCCTACTAGGCTGATATGCCCCATCAGGATTTCATCCTCGATATAAAAAAGATATTTATTGGCGCTTCGCATAGCTTCGGCACGGTTTGCATTGCCGATGCTGTGCATATAAAAATCGTATTCCGACTGATGGTATTCATGCGTGAGTCCAAATTTCAGGACATTGGTACGGGAAACAAAAAGGCCTGCTTCGATACTATTAACCAGAATGGCATATTTTGGTCCGCGGTAGGTACGTCCAATTTCTTTCATACCAAGGCCAGTAAAGACAGCAAAGCGTGGGCCTTTATGCCTTGACGGCAAATCTGCAAAATCTCTGATAATATCGACTGGAGCAATAGGATTGTTTTTGTACAAAATACCCAAATGAAAGGACATAACATTGATTCCAAGATTGGGATACTGCGATGCACCATTTGAATAATGGGTGAAGCTGAAACTGGGGCGAAGTTCAATATTCTTCAAAAAATCAATTCCAAAACCCAGGCGAAAAGCCACATTGCTGTTCCAGTGTGACCCAATGATGTTGTTTTGGGGATTGAAATAGCCATCCCAACGCTCAGAAACATAGGCCAGGCCCATTCCCATACGCCCAAACATTTCAACTGGCCCTACTTTGAAGAAGCGGGTTGAGACAAAGGGCATTAGGCCCAGCCCCCAACCCAAACGACTATCTCTGAAATGCTGAAAATTGCCAATAAAACCCAAACGAGGAAAGCGGCTGAGACTGTGCCAGTATTTTTTACCAAAGCATCGTTGTTCCCAGGTAAATTCGGCACCCAGCACAGGTGGCAATTCACTGAGCGGAATAACTATCTTGGGTGAATGTTTGTATATTTTTCCAATGTTGAAACCTGCTTCAAAGTATTGACCTTTGGGCAAAAACTGCGCGTAGTTCTGGCCTGTACAACATAAAAAAACTATAAAAAAGACTATTGGTTTCATCCCTTACTCAATTGGAATACTATATTAGCGCTTTTGTTGGATATAAACAAACAGGCAGCATCATTTTGTTTTTATTAAATTGATGTAGATGTCTATATCAAGCGTAGCGCTCATTATTTAAAGGTAAAAATTAGATTTTCTCTGACGCCTAATGATAAAAACTATTAGAAATTACAGCTAAAAGCTTATAAATTCATATACTTGTAGTTTCAGCAAAGCCCAACATTTTTTAAAACAGGATAATTAGAAAAATATGAAAAAAGGGATTAACAATATTTTATTAATTCAACTTTTGTTTCTCTCGCTTGCAGGAATTACAGCCCTACAAAAAATAACAGGTAACTTTGTCCCTGAATGGTTTTTCAAAAAATTTGATCCCACGCTCATCGGATCTGTTCCATACGGAATTGAACTTTCTTTTCTGACGATTATAGTTTTGGAAAGCCTTATAGCTGTTTGTTTTTTGGTATCAATCATCAAGATGGAGTTTACTTCAAAAAGAGATAAAAGCTTTCTTTTTTGGGGTTTTGATTTGGCAATGCTCTTATTTTTGATTTTATTTTTTGGCTCCTTCCTTGCCTCTGATTACAATAATGGCGCCTTAGACTTTATGTATTTTGGAATCACTTATCTTTTAAAAAGAGATGTGGAAAACAAGCTTTAAGAAAAAGTGTTTTTTGCTATAATCAGACAATCTAAGCTAAATGCTTAAAATTTGTCTTCTTAAAAATTACTATCATGCATAAAAAATCAATGTCTGAGCTCGACAGACTGAGCAGCGAGGCCTTTAAGGATATTGAAAAAACGCCCCTGGTGCTCATTCTTGATAATGTGCGCTCAGCATTAAATGTAGGCTCTGCCTTCCGCACTGCCGATGCATTCGCCTTAGATACCATCGCACTCTGCGGCATCAGTGCACAACCGCCCCACCGAGAAATTCTTAAAACAGCCTTAGGTGCCGAGCAGTCTGTTGATTGGCTCTATTTCGCAGAGACTGTCGATGCTGTAGCGCATTACAAAGCAAAAGATTTTTATATCTGTTCTGTAGAACAGGCCGATGGCAGTGTATTGCTTCAGGATTTTGTTTGGCCCGATAAAGGCGTTTGTATAATTTTTGGCAATGAAGTCGATGGTATTTCAGATGAGGTTTTAAAAATCTCCGATGCCTGTATTGAAATTCCTCAATTTGGAACAAAACACTCGCTTAACATTTCGGTAAGCATGGGTATTGTTATCTGGGAATTGTTCAGAAAATTAAAACTTGGAAAATAATTTTTTAAAAAATCTAATTAAATTGTAAAAACTAGATAAAAAATTTACCTTTGCACACTTTTTATAAGCAGAAATTAGTAACATATTATTTTTCAACCATAAAAACAAAAGAACGGTTATGTACTGGACTTTGGAATTAGCCTCATACTTACAGGATGCACCCTGGCCTGCTACGCGGGACGAGTTGATTGATTATGCGATCCGTTCGGGTTCCCCGATCGAAGTGATTGAAAATCTTCAAGCGCTCGACGACGAAGATGAACTCTATGAAGGCATTGAAGATATTTGGGATGATTATCCTACAAAAAATGACTTCTTCTTCCCCGAAGACGAATATTAATTCGACAGAAATTAAGCAGCTCACAAGGCTGCTTTTTTTATTTAGATTTATAGTATTAAATCTTGGTTTCTTATACTGTATCAAATCCGAAATGGACATTAAGGAAAAGGAGAACTAATAAATAGTTATTCCTGATGACCTTGTTCTTAACAATAAAAAACCCAAGGATGAGCTCATAACATTCTTGGAATCTATGGCAATCTGGACATTTACACGTTTTTTTAAAATAATATTGTAAAATTATCGTTCCAAATTGTCACTTTTTTCTTTTTGGCGCATTAGGGAAAAAATATTTGTTGTTACACACCACATTTATTTTAAAATGCATCTAATGTTGAAAGAAAAAAAATTAAGCAATTAAAAACTCCCTTGCCATGAAAATTCTTAAAATCCTTATGTCTCTAGCAGTCATCGCCTTGTTAAGTTCTTTCGCAGTTTCAAACTTCGGTTCAAAAGAACTGGCAAGCAGCAGGGTCAAGCAGCCTAAAGCTGAAAATAAAAAGCCAGTTGATCCACTTTATGCTAAATTCATTGTTAAATTCGACCTGCCTAATTTTCCCTTTTCTATAAAATTTGAAAAACCAGTAATTGAAAAAGATTACGAGGAAAACAAAAGGGAAGAAATAGATAACTCAAAATTCTTAGGCGCAAATTTCGACAAAATGATTCCTGAAATCGAAGATGGAATGATGAGTCGGATGGGTCCGGATGATTTTGTTGCCGAAGCAATAATCAAAAAATCAGACAAATATGATGCGGTAATTTATTCGCGCATCCCAAGTTTCAGGGCAGCTAAAACTTACTATGTTGCAACTTTTGATAAGAATGGCAATCAAATTTCAAAGATTCAAATTGCCGGTAAAAACTATGAATTCATCAGAGAATGCCATATTTCAAAAGACGCCAAAATAGTAGTTAAAAAAACAGCTGTAAGCGCCAAATATGATAGAAATGTTGATAAAACAAGATTCAGCTATCAAAATGAAGGCATCGACGTTTATACCATCGATGAAGATGGAAAACTTGTATCCCTGGATCAAAAAGTTGAAAATGACCTTGGTATGCGATAATCAGTAATATTATAAAAGTGGCAGAATTTTTCTGTCACTTTTTTTTATTTCAAGGTCTTTCTTAATGAATAATATCCCCAGGATGTAAACAGAACCAAGACTGAAAGTACAATCCAAAGGGCTGTGAAGCTGAAATTATCGGCCACAAACATACCAAAAGCGGGGGCAGCTATATGGCAGAGACTAAAGATCATACCATAAAAAGCCATATATCTGGCACGCATTTTCTCGGAACTCCTACTCAATACGACCGTAGTTGCAAAAGGAAAACTAAACACTTCGCCTATTGTAAAAATGAGTGTAGCCAAAATTGGCAATAATATAAATTTTGCCGGCAAAAGCAGTAAAAAAGCGACACCCACCATGAGCGTTCCAACTGCCATAAGTGGCATTTTTACTTT
>CANETR010000256.1 GCA_947441325.1 Saprospiraceae bacterium | reverse complement strand
GAATTGGTGTTGCAGCCCAAAAAGGAATATTGATTAAGGCTGCTGACAGTTTACAGTCATCCGCTCAAATCGATGTGATTCTTTTTGATAAAACCGGAACACTTACCGAGGGTAAACCTGTGGTAAACAATATTAAAACTTTCAAGGATAGTTTAACGATTTTGCCGCTACTTGCTTCTATTGAACATAGGTCAGATCATCCCATTTCAAAGGCGATTTGTGCGTTTTTAAAAGATTATGACAATAAGATTGTGCTGAGTAATTTTGAAAACCTTAGCGGAAAAGGTCTGATTGCTCAGTTCAATGATCAACATTATTTTGCAGGTAATTTGAAATTATTAACCGAACATCAAATTATATTAAACGCCGAACAGGAACTTTATATAGAAAGTCTTGGTAACGCTGATGAAACCCTTGTGTTTTTTGCAGACCAATCTCAGGTTTTGGCAATCATAACATTAAGTGATAAGATTAAATCCTCCTCCGTTCAGGCTATTCGAGCGCTGAAAAGTTCCAATGTAGAAGTTTATATGCTCACTGGCGACAATGAAAAGGCTGCCAAATCTATTGCCAGGGAGCTTGAAATTGAAAAATTCGAGGCAGATTTATTGCCTGCAGACAAAATAGCATTTGTTAAAAAAATACAGGCCTCAGGTAGAAAAGTTGCGATGGTTGGAGATGGCATCAATGATGCTCCGGCCCTTGCGCAGGCAGATTTGGGAATTGCTATGAATAGTGGAACCAATATTGCTGTTGAATCGGCAGATGTCGTTTTGTTGAATAATAATCTGAATCAAATTGCTGAAATGATTCAAATTTCCAAAAAAACAATGCGCATCTTGCGGCAGAATCTTTTCTGGGCCTTTATTTACAATGTGTTGGGTATTCCAATAGCAGCGGGCATTTTATATCCGTTTTGGGGAATTCTGCTCGACCCTATGATTGCAGGGGCTGCTATGGCATTCAGTTCTGTTTCTGTTGTGCTAAACAGTTTGAGGATTTATAATTTGCGTTAGCAATTGTTCCTTACTTTACACTATTAGCCTTTTTTCTAAATCCAATTTTTGCTCACCATCGAAACGGTAGGCTGCCAGATGTCCTTTTTTTGCAACACTATAATCGAGGCAACATATATTATCCCTGAAAAAATTGGGCTGACGCTCATAACTTAGCCAATAATGACCAAAAAATACAGGTTTTTCATCTGCTCCATACACCTTTGTATTTGAAATAAACTCTGTTGGAACTATTGAATCGGGTAAGCTGTCAATTTGCTCAATACTCAATTTTTTAAAGCTGATATTTTCAAGATCCTCCCACCATTTAATACGGTATTCGTGCCGAATATTATCCTCTTTATCTTTGAAATACAAGCCATCGGGCATACGCAGTTCTCTGCCTTTCAAGGTGTCTTCCACCGCCGTGTAAATACCAGATTTTTCGACTGCAGCCTCATAAATCAGGGCATCGTAGAGTCGGTCATTTTGTAGATTGCTGCGTAAAAAATTTATATGATTAGGATCCCAGCAAGCATGCACCGCTCTAAAACTATCTGTTTCGTAGAATAGTGGAAGAGTCAAAAACCAATCGAGATAATCTTCGTACTCTTCCTGTTTGTTGTGAAATTGTTTGATGGTTTCGTAATGCTGCACTATATTTTTGATGAGGTGCCTCCTGAGGTGACCGCCCGATTTCTCAGGATAATGAAACATAACGGCATTGTATTCATGGTTGCCCATCACAGCAAGCGCATTTCCGCTGTCAATCATCCTCCTGGCAATTTCAAGCGTTTCTCTGATTTTTGGACCACGGTCTATGAAATCACCCAAAAAGAAAACTTTTCTGCTTGGATGAGCATATCCATATTCGCCTTCGCCATAGCCCATTTTTTCCAAGATTTCTCTTAGTTTATCGGCATGGCCGTGAATGTCACCTATAAAGTCGTACATACATTGTGATTTATTACTTTTTTTCTAATTCCATTCCTTGTAAAACTGATCCAGAAATTGCTCCATAAATAGATGCCTTTCTTCTGCAAGTTTTTTGCCACTTTCAGTATTCATAAGGTCTTTCAAAAGAAGCAGTTTTTCATAAAAATGATTAATGGTTGGTGCGGCACTTTTTTTATAGGCTTCTTTGGTCATGTTCAGGTCAGGTTTGATTTCGGGATCGTACAATGTCCTGTTTTTAAATCCACCGTAATTGAAAGCCCTCGCAATACCAATTGCACCTATAGCATCCAATCGGTCGGCATCCTGCACAATCTGTAATTCTACAGAATTAAAATCACTGTATTTGTGGCCACCTTTAAAAGAGATATTGCGAATGATTTGTACAATATTATCTATTGTTTCCTCGTCAAGATTCAGCGATTCGAGTATGTTTTTTGCTGTTTCAGGGCCAATTTCCTCATTGCCGTCATTGAATTTAGAATCGGCGATATCGTGCAATAAGGCTGCTATTTCAACTATAAAAATGTCACAATTTTCTGTCTGAGCAATTTTTTTGGCATTTTTCCATACCCGTTCTATATGAAACCAATCATGTCCGGCCTCTGCATCTTTGAGTTTTTGTTTTACAATTTCTACTGTATTGTTCAGTATTTCTGATTTATTCATGTCTTTTCTTATTGGCAATTTAACTTAAACAATTTACAACATATTTTTAAAATGACATAATAGATCTGCTTAATTATTTTTTTAATACTTTTGTAGTCAAAATAGTTTACAATGTATTTGCAGTATAAAAAACACCGTATTCACTACACTAAATTTGGAACAGGTCCAAAATTATTGATAGTTTTTCATGGTTTTGGAGATAAAAGCGAATTGTTTCTTAGGCTGAAAGAAGGATTGGAACAAACCTATACTGTTGTTGCAATAGACGCACCTTTTCATGGCGAAACTGAATGGAATAAGAGTGTTTTTTATCCAAGAGATATTAAAAGAATTGTTAATCAATTCAGACAGGAACTAGGTTTTGATCGATTCAGTGTAATGGCACATAGCATGGGAGGTCTTTTTGTAATGGGCATTTTTAAATATATTGCCCCTTTTGTTGATGAGCTTTTTCTGTTAGCCCCAGCGGGTTTGCAAAAATCTGTCATTTACAATAAAGTGCTGTTCAACTACCCAATGCGACAAATTTTCAAATGGACAGCATCGAAACCCAGGGTTAGCAATCGTTTGTTGAATTATTCAAAAAAAATGGGTTGGCTCGATCGGATGACGCACCTGTTTTTCTCGAAGCAGTTGAGTGATGAAATGCTTCGCCGTCGAATGTTCAATACCTGGGCATCCTTGTTTTTCTTTCCGCGAAGATTACAACAATTTCGCCGCCTGATCAGAAAATATAAAATAGAGTTAACTATCTATTACGGCGAAAAGGATTCACTAACGCCAATTAGTGCGGGTGAAAAATTTATCTCAAGATTAAACAGGAGACATAAGGCAAAAGCAGTGCTCAAAACAGTTAACGACGGACATTTTTTTATCCGCGAACCGCTTAATAAAGCACTTTCAGAAGACCTGAACAAGAAATAAGAAATCTACCTTACATTTGGAATCATATCGGCTACAATTTTTGCCGATGATAGACAAACTGGTATGCCTCCGCCAGGATGTACTGAACCTCCGCAGAAGTACAAATTCTTAATTTTTCTGCTAAAATTGCTGTGCCTGAAAAAAGCACCCGTTCTTGTATTTGAGCTTATGCCATAGAGTGAACCTTTGTAAGAGAGTGTTCTCTCCTCAATTATTCTCGGTTCGAAAACCTGCTCGGCCTCGATAAATTCCTCAATATTTATTTTGAGTATCCTATTGATTTTTGCAATAATTGATTTTTTCGCTTTTGCGATCATTTCGTCCCAATTCTGACCTTCAATATGAGGTACATTTATCATTGTAAACCAATTTTCGCCACCTTCTGGCGCGTCACCTTCAACATGTTTTGAAGTGATATTGATATAAATTGTAGGGTCTTCGCTAAGTATTTTTTTATTGAAAATACAATCAAATTCATGAGCAGAATCCTCTGTCATAAAGGCATTGTGCAATAGCAATTCGGGAAAGCTTTTTTTAATGCCCCAATAAAAAACAATACCTGAAGAGGAACGAGGCTGTTCTAACACCTTTTTTGGTTTTGGAGCATCAGGCATCAGTTTTTCGTAGGCATAATGTACGTCCATATTGCAAACAACCAAATCGGCAAAGTGCTTTTCTCCTGCAACAGATACACCTTTGGCCATTTTGTTTTCGAGAATGATTTCATCTACTTTATTGCCAAAATGAAAATTAACTCCCAGGTCCTGAGCGAGTTTGTAAACAGATTGACTGATATCGTGCATGCCACCTTTTGGCATTGCAATACCGAGTCCAAGCTCTAAGTGACCAACCAAATTTAAAATACTCGAAGCCTGAAAAGGATTAGAGCCATTGTAAGTAGCAAATCGATTAAAAAGCTGTACCAGTTTGGGATGTTTCAAGCGACTGTTCACATCATTCATCGACTGAAAAAGTTGAAGTCTTGGAATGCG
>CANETR010000255.1 GCA_947441325.1 Saprospiraceae bacterium | reverse complement strand
AAGCCTCTTTTGATTTGTCGCAAGAAGCAGCTGTTTTAGTGCAAGCTTTAGGAGCTGACTCATTGCTTACAGTTTTAGCTTCAGCAGAAGCAGAGGCTGTTTTAGATTTGCAGCAAGAACCTGTTGTAGTTGCGGCAGTTTTGCTACAGCTTTTAGTGTCATTGCTTACAGTCTGAGCATCTGCAGTAGTAGAAGCAGAGGCAGTTTTTGACTTGCAGCAAGAAGAAGCTGTTGTTGATTTTGTGCATGACTTAGTGTCAGCAGTTTTGACGGCATTTGAACATTGCGCGTATGTCATACCGGCAAACAACATCATAGCGAAAAACATCATAAATTGTTTCATAGCTGTTGAATTTTAAACGTTTAAAATTTTTTTAATGTTAACATTTTTAAAATGTACTTGTAACCTTTCATGACAAGTAACAAATACAATGCAAATATCAGAATTTAGGTGCTAATTTTGGCTTTTGTTGCGGTAATTAATTTAACATTAACATATTAATGATTTTAGTTACTTCAAAATTGCTAAAACTGTTTTGTTTCCTACGCTGATTTCGCCAATTTTTGTTTTAATTTCTGAGTCCAATGGAACATAAACATCAACGCGGGAACCAAAGCGTATAAATCCAACTTCCTCGCCCTGTTTGGCTACTAAACCCTCTTTTGCATAACAGATAATTCTTCTGGCTAAAAAGCCTGCCACCTGTCTCAGCAAAACTTTTTTTCCATTTTCGAGCTCATACAACACAGTTGTTCGCTCATTTTCAGTCGAAGATTTCGGATTCCAGGCCATAAGGAATTTCCCGGGATGATAACGGTAATAACTTATCTTGCCCGATATGGGGTGTCTGTTGACATGAACATTGAGCGGAGACATGAAAATGGAAATCTGTATATATTTTTCTCCCAAAATCTCCGTCTCATGGTTTTCTTCTATCACAACCACTTTCCCGTCGGCAGGTGCATAGACTGTATTATTGTCGATTTTTGGCAGATTACGTGCTGGATTTCTAAAAAACTGAAGAATGATTATCCAGAAAAAAAGGCAAATTACAGTAACTGATATTTTTAACCATTCTAATTCGGGTACAAAAAACCAGAGAGCTGCTGATAATGAAGCAAGTAAAAACGTGCCTATCAATATGGTGGAATATCCTTCTTTGTGAAACATCTGTTCAATTTTAAAATTTGAAAATAAAATTTTAATGAGCGGATTATTTGATGAGTGGATGCAAGAATTCTAATCCTACAGTTTTATGCATTTTGACTCAACATTAACAGTTCTGACTTAAAAAAGTCTTCTTACTTCTAATTTCAGCCTTCTAACTTAAAAGTACCGACTTTTAACAATCTACTTCAACACTGACAAAACAACAATTTCATCCTCAATATAATCTATACTGTCTAATCTGACATCAGCTATTTTATTGATAAGATTTTGGTCGAAATCGACAGCGACCTTTATATAATTATCGGTAAAACCAAACATTTTACCATCCTGGTTTTTGGCCTCAAAAAGTACTGGTCTGACTGAGTTTACATGTTGCTCATAGAAATTTCTACGTTTTTTCTCCGATAGAATTCTCAGCATTTCATTTCTGTCGCGACGTATATTTACAGGTACTACGCCTTTCATTTCGGCCGCATCGGTATTGGCTCTTTCGGAATAAGTAAATACATGCAGATAGGAAACGTCCAAGTCATTGATAAATTGATAGGTTTCCAAAAAATCTTCATCAGTCTCTCCCGGAAATCCAACTATGACATCGACACCAATACAGGCATGTGGCATATTTTTACGGATGATTTCTACACGCTCGGCATACAACTCACGCTTATACCTGCGGCGCATTTCGCGCAACTGTTTGTTATTGCCCGATTGTAGCGGTATATGAAAGTGGGGAACAAATCTTTGAGAATCAGCAACAAACGCTACTATTTCTTCAGTAAGTAAATTTGGCTCTATGGAGGATATGCGGAAGCGATCTATCCCTTCTGTATAATCCAATTCCTTTATCAGGTCAATAAAAAGAGCCTCTTTTTTGGGCTTTATGCCTTCAATGACCTCAGTCCCATTGCCAAAATCACCAATATTTACGCCAGTAAGTACTATTTCTTTGACACCTCTTTCGGCAATTTCAACAGCATTTTTTAGAATATTTTCTACTGTATCGCTTCGGCTGCTGCCTCTTGCCTGGGGTATAGTGCAGAAAGAACATTTGTAATCACAACCATCCTGAACCTTTAGGAATGAACGGGTTCTGTCGCCAAAAGAGAAGGCATTTACAAAGGTATTTGCTTCTTTTACATCGCCGGCATATACCATTCCTTTTTCTGGAGTCTTGGTCAATTCATTGACATAGTCGAGAATTTTAAATTTCTCGGCAGCGCCCAAAACTAAATCAACTCCGGGGATATCGGCAATCTCCTGCGGTTTCAATTGTGCATAGCAGCCAATCACCACAACATAGGCATGTGGCGCATGTCGAAGAGCGCTTCTGACAATCTTACGACATTTTCTGTCGGCAAAATCTGTTACCGAACAGGTGTTGATCACATAAATATCCGCTCCTTCATCAAATTCAACTTCCGAGTAACCGGCATTTTCAAAAAGTCTTCCAATGCTCGAAGTTTCGGAAAAATTTAATTTACAGCCTAATGTGTAAAAAGCAACGCTTCTTGGTGTGCCCACTTTATCAGTTATGTTTTTATTTTTTGGATTATATAAATCACGCTGCAAAGATAATTACAAAAGCGGAAAACAGCATAAAATTTCAAATAATGACGCAGGTCATCTTCATAATTGACTACCCTCAGCCCCAAGTCTGCGCTCGCTCATCAAAATCAGCTTTTAGGCGGCCTACCTTTGTATCACACAATTGGAAAAACAACATCAACTGAAAACAAATAAAAATTTAATATCATGAAAAATTCAATCTTCTTCTCAGCACTTTTCTCTTTCATCAGCCTTGCAGCTTTTGCACAAAACAGAGAAATCGGTACCCGCGCACAAAACAGCACAAGCTTGAGCTGTCCTGCCAGCCTTTCAGCTGACATAGTAGGTGAAACTTTGCTTTGCGATGCAGCCAGTGCATTTGATTTTTCAAAATACAAAATTGCTTTGGAACCAGGTGTTAGCCAATACAACTGGACATTGCCACAGGGTATGACTATCCGCAGCGGACAGGGAAGCAACAGAATTTTTGTTGAAATCGATTATTCTTTCACAAATGGCTATATCACAGTAAGCGGCCAAACAGCTTGCGGAACTACCACAGCAAAATCAATTTATGTTGATGTTGTGCCAGCTGCACCAAAATTCGACACTTACGAACAGACTGTTCAGGCCGATGCAACATATGAATATGCAGTTGAACAAATAAATGGTGTAAACTATGTTTGGACTGCACCTTACGGAGCTGTAATTCTTGCTGGTCAGGGCACTGCTACTGTAAAAATCAAATTCAGCCAGAGCTTTACAGGCGGCGATGTTGAAGTATATGCAGAAAATGCCTGCGCAGTTGGCGCCAGCGAAAGCTTAACAATTGCAGTTGGACCTTCAATGCTCAGCGATGATAACAACACTGTAATGTTGAATGATGGCACTGAAAATCAGCAATCACAACTAAACGAAACCGACAGAACAAACAATGACAGAACAGTTGCTTCTACAGAGATGGCAGAATTGGCTCATAGCAATGTGTACAACTATCCAAATCCTGTAATTGGTTCTACCAGATTTCATGTAAGCCTTGGCAACAACTACAGCAATACCGAAAGCATCCATATCAATATCTTCGACATCAAAGGACAGTTGGTAAAAACAATCCTATCAACAGATAACAACGGTCAGGGTACTTTCAATACTGAAACTTGGAATGCAGCCGACGAATCTGGCAACCCACTTTCAGCTGGCGTTTATTTCTACAACATCACTGCTCAGGACAACAATGGCAACATCAATACTATCGCAGCAAAATCAAATATTTCAATCAGATAATAACATCACTTTTTAATCTAATCAAACAATTTAAAAATATACAATTATGAAAACATCTTTTCTTAAAAATACCATGACAAAATTAGCCTTTGCAGCAATAATGTTAACAGCAAATCTTGCAATTGCTCAGGCGCCAAAATCTAACATAACAGTTAAAGAGGATAAAAAAAGTACCGTTGTATTCGCCAGTTCACTTCGTGAGCTACATGGGGTCGATGCCGATGGAGAGGAAAATAGCTTCGATATGATACTCTCTGTTTATTTCGATGTAAACCTGAACTACATTTTACAAGATCCAGGTCTGAAAGAAAAACTAGTCACTGAATTTCTTGACTCGATAAAAGAAAATGGCTACAAACTACCTAAGAAAATTAAGAATACAGATTATTTCGAACCCTACAAGTATATTCTCGATTTACCGGTTTACTTCAATAAGGCAGGCTTTGTAATTCCAGCAGATCAGGCCGGAAAAGGATTGACAAGTTTTGTAGAGAAGTAATCTAAATCTGTATCAAGCATCAAGCATCAAGACAATTT
>CANETR010000254.1 GCA_947441325.1 Saprospiraceae bacterium | reverse complement strand
TTCGAAAAATACATCAGCCCGGTGGCCGATACCTATGCCTACTGCCTCATGCCCAATCATTTTCACTTCCTGATAAAAATCAAAAGTCTGGAGGATTTGAAAATACCGGATGATTATTCTTACGACATTCATAAGTTTGTAATGCAGCAGTGGAGCAATATGCTCAATTCCTACAGCAAGGCTTTCAATAAAATGCACAATCGCAGGGGTGCTCTTTTTGTCAATCAGCTACGCCGTTCCCATATCGACAGCGAAGAATACCTTTACAAAGTCCTGCATTATATCCACGATAATCCTGTGAAGCATCAGTTCAAAAGCCATGCAGCTGAATGGTTTTACAGTTCAATTCACAACTACCGGCATGCAAAGGATTTGGGTATTCTGGCAGATGACTCAAAATTGATCTACCAGCAGGCGACCCTTGTTGAAAGTCAATTAAATAAATTTTTATAATTGATTTATTGGAAATAAAATTGTTAAAAAACGGGTTTAGCGTTTGCTTAAAAAATTCGCTATAATTGATGTTAGGAAATCTGTTTGCTAAAGTTATCGCTGATTTGAAGCAAATTTATTTTATGGAATTTAAATACTTATAATTAGTCGATTCTAAGATTTAGGCATTTTTTAACATTCATTTGGAAATGAAAACATAACTGCTTCTATGTATTCGTTTTTTTTGCATAATATTTTCAAAATTACCTTTGTATTTAAAATAAGAAAGGCCTTTTTTATTTTCCCATACAAAATCTTATATTTGCAGCCACAAAATCATAAATGTCAATTTAAAAATACAATACAATGGGAAGAGCCTTTGAATATCGCAAAGATCGCAAGATGAAGCGTTGGGGCCAAATGGCTAAATTGTTTACAAAAATTGGACGCGAAATAGCCTTGGCTGTTAAAGAAGGTGGTCCAGAACCATCAACCAATCCACGTCTGCGCATTGCAGTACAGAGTGCCAAACTGGCAAATATGCCAAAGGTTAATGTTGAAAATGCCATCAAACGAGCTGTTTCGAAAGATGCGGAAGACCTCACCGAAGTAGTATATGAAGGTTTCGGACCACATGGCATTGCCTTTTTGGTAGAAACGCTGACCGATAATCCCACGCGTACTGTGGCGAATATGCGCCTCTATTTAAATCGTTCTGGCGGTGCCTTGGGTACCAGCGGTTCGGTTGCTTTTATGTTCGACAGAGTAGGGGAGTTCGTCTTCGAATTGGGCGACAAAACAATGGATGATATTGAACTCGACCTCATCGACGGCGGTGCCGAAGAAATTGAAATGGGCGATGAAAACACCGTTTATGTGTACACTGCTTTCGAAGATTTTGGGCAGATGCAGGCAAAATTGGAAGAACTGGGCATTGAGGTTAAAGAAGCTTCTCTGCAGCGTTTTCCGCAGGTTACCAAAGAAATTACTGATGAGCAAAAAGAAGATATCGAAAAACTGATTGAGAAATTTGAAGACGATGACGATGTGCAAAAAGTCTTCCATAACATGGGTTAATCAGGCAGCTTTTTTGTTTAAAAAAATCAGATTAATTTGTGCTTCTGAACTTTTTGTTATACTTTTGCATTCACAAAAAAATAAACCTCAGCGTTCAAAGCTTTCTGCCCAGGTGGCGAAATTGGTAGACGCACTACTTTGAGGTGGTAGCGCCTGAAAGGGTGTGCAAGTTCGAATCTTGTCCTGGGCACCAAACCGACTCCGAAAAGGGTCGGTTTTTTTGTGCGTTGTCATACTGTGAAAATCCTTTTTACATTGGAGTTTAACTACAGATTGTCAAAATTTAAATCCGCCTTTCGTGAGGAAATAATCAGTATCAAAGATCAGTCCCTCGATAGCTTCCTCGAAAGCCCCGATAGCTATCGGGGGGAGGGGCCGTATTTCTACCGTCCAATCTGTGTTTTGAAAACAACATAAACAAGGTATTAAAAATCTAACACAGTGAAATGGTGAAAAATCCAAAGGATTTTGCCTGACCCCATTCGGGGTCAAATATTGGTAACAGACAGCTTGATGACTGTGCCCCGACCCCGTCAGGCGGTCGTACATAAAAATGCCGAAACCTATCGATTTGATAAAGATTTCAAAAGCGGATTTAAATGACAATTCTGACCCCGATAGCCATCGGGGCTAGATTTTGCTACACAAAATACTGGTATTTTACTCCGTAAAAAATACTGCATTGCTTAGCGGCATTAAAATACCGCTATCATTTGCTATTTTTTTCTCAAAGGCTAAAGCCTTTTGGAAAAACGCGCCGCAGGCACCGCTTCCCAATGTCTGAAGCACTAGCGTATGGAAGCATCATCGGCTGGCAATGATACTTTTATAAAACGCCTTGCTGAGGACTAGATTTTTTGTCTCGTCAGAAACTGACGAGATGAAAAAAGTAAAAAAGAAGCCAATCTGTGTTTTGTTATCTCACAAGGAGAGATGGGGAAAAGTATAAAAAGAGGGGCAGTTATGTGCTCAAAACTTGACCTATTTAAATACTTTTAAGCGCTGTGTGTTTTTGCCATCAATGATCCGAATTTCATACCAGCCGGCTTTTTCCAAGCTAAGCCAGGTTGAATAATCGTCATTCTGAGCTAATAATTCCAAAGACATCATTTTTTGTTTTGAAGCGCAGTGGAAAATTTCAACGGAGATTTTTTTGCCATTATAGCCAATCAAATGTAGAAAAGTGCCATTTTCATCGGAGACAAGGGAATTGGAAAGCCTGATTTTAGGATTCGTTTTTGCACTGTTTTTATCAAAGCAAACTTCTCGGCTGTAGCCTACAAAACCCTCGGGGAATTCTATCCGCAATCGGTAGCAATTCTCATCCTGTCGGGGCATTCGGTCTAGATATGTGTATCTGTTAGAAACTGTATTGGCCGCATAGCCTGGTACCTGTGCAACCTGCTCCCAAAGCAGCTTTTCGGGATTGTATTTTTCGGTAAAATAATAGGCTACCTCTGCTTTGTCGTTCCGCTCATACCACTCCAGCTCAAGATAATCGTTCATATGCTGATAAGGCTGAACCTTTAGTGATACAATTTCTTTTCCGATAAATGCCGGCGACTGCAGTGCTGAATGTGGCAGGGCATCTTTTGGAGAATTAAAATTAGTATTGGCTACAAAATAAGCCTGTTTCTTTTCTGTATCGAGTTCGTACAAAACGCCTTCCTGACCGGCCAATAGAAAGCAGCGCCCATCAGTTCCGAACCATAGTTTACCGTAACTGAGCAGTTTTTTTCGGGGCAAATTTGCAAAGGATCCAGGAACGAATTCCTTTTCCAAAAGGCCATTTTGGGGATTGATAATCCGGGGCGCAGCATTTTGATCAAGGATATAGAGTCTTTCTATTTTTGGATGCCAGGCCAGTGTATTGGGCAGCGAAAAGGGGATATTGGCAATTATTAGTTTGAATAATTTAGTACCTAGGTCAACTTCGTAAATACTGTTGTTGGAATAGGCGAGGACATATAGCTTTTTGTTGTGAATCACCGCGCTTGTCAGGTCTTCATTGGGAATGTTTTTCCCGCTGCTATCGGTCGGAATGCCCAAATCCTCATATCTTTCGTTTAGTCTGAATCGGACCAAATGCGCATTGTCGTAACGGAAACCATAATAAAAGCCATCGCTGGGATCAAAGGCTAAGGCTCCTACAGAATCGAGATAGGGAGCGCTGTAAAGAGGGGTAAAATCCAAAACACCATCTGAGCGGTAATTCAATGCAAAAATACTATCCGATCTCAATATCAGCAGGCCTTCAGGATTCTGCTCCCTGTATTGCTGTGCCAGCAGCTTGATACTGAACAGCAGGCAAAAAAGGAGCAAAGGAACTGAGCGCATCGATTATGTTATTTGTGCCTGTTTGTAAAGGCTTATGTTTATGGAGCAGGTATCAAAACCTCAAATTCGCGACCTTCACTATTGTTGAGGCTATAGCCCAAAATCCAGGGATTATGCACCGTAAGGGTTTTGTAAGTAATATTATGTTCTTTGCAGAAATCGGGCCAATGGCTGATGCTGCTATTGATGAGCACTTTTTTATACTTTGGCATGGCTTCGTAGTAATCCTCTTCGCCAAGGGCATAACCATATTTGCCTGGATTTTTCATAATTTCTTTCATGGCGATAATACGGGGTACATATCGCATTGTTTCTTCGGGTAGTACCAGGTCATAATAAGTTGCTCCGCCCTGTTCCGACATTCTTTCTTTTACGCGGCCTTCGCCACAGTTATAGGCTGCTGCAGCAAGAGTCCAGCTTCCGAATTTATCTTTCAGTCTTTTGAGTAATTGACAGGCTGCATCGCTGGCTTTGTAAAAATTATAGCGTTCATCGATCTCTTTACTGATAAAAAGATTGTAAGATTCGGCTGTTTCGGGCATAAACTGCCAGATGCCCTTTGCTCCGGCAACCGAAGTGGCATTGCGCAGGCTGCTTTCTGTAACTGCCAGGTATTTAAAATCATCGGGGATGCCGTGCTTTTTGGCCAATTCTTCAATTACAGGAAAATATCTGCGGCTGAATTTGATATTTTGTATGATGCTCGAATGCCAAAAACAGATGGC
>CANETR010000253.1 GCA_947441325.1 Saprospiraceae bacterium | reverse complement strand
TATTAGCTTTAGAATTTCAACTCATGCAGTACGCACTTTAGAGGCACTGTAGTAAGGTTGAAAGTTGTTAATAGCTTTTGATTCTGATCTTTGATTTCAATTTTCATATTTTTATTTTGAACAAGGTTTGACATAAATCTATGATTGATATACTTTTGATCTCCACATTGTGGTACTTCAGTGGCATAGTTTTCTATGATTTGTTTTCTTATCAAAAAACCATTAACATATATATTTAACATATATACATTATTTGATTTAAGTTTCTCAAAAACATTAATATCGTACCAAATCGTAAAAGTCCCTGCCATGGTTTCTTGAATATATTTTTCTGATTCTGCTTTGGTTGTGTTCCATGTAATATAGTCTCTTTTCTCTTTTTCGCGTTTCTCCCTCTCAAGCCTTTCTTTTTCAAGTTTTTCTTTTTCGCGTTTCTCCCTCTCAAGCCTTTCTTTTTCAAGTTTTTCTTTTTCTAAACGTTCTTTTTCAAGTTTTTCTTTTTCAAGTTTTTCTTTTTCTAAACGTTCTTTTTCCTTTATTTTTTGAGCCTCTAATACCAGTCTTTCTTTCTCGTAGTCAGTAAATCTTTCTGAAATCTTTAATAATGTATTGTCCTTGATATCGTATTTGTAAACAAAAACATAACCATTTTTAAAATGGCCACTATTTTTAGATAATCTAAAATCGGGTGATATATTGTTATTATTTTTATCTTTAAATTGTATACTTAGGATCTTATCTGAATCCTTCACCTCATCTAAGCCACCGTAAATATTTCTTTCGTAATTTATGATTTCTTCTTTTCTACAATAAATTGTTTTTTCGCTATAGTTGATAGGTTGTTGATTTGTAAAATTATCAACGTTATGTATCTTTTCTAAGACACCACCAACATAAAGATATATGAAATCTACACCGCTTGCTTTAATTTTTTTTGATGATTCTTCATCAATCCACAAAATTAAATCATAATAGTCTTTTGTTTCACGTTTGTAAGATTCCTCTTGTCTCGAATTAAATGTTAAAATTTTTTGAATCTCTTCATTTTTCAACCTTTCATTTTTTAATCTTTCTTCTTCCAATCTTGCATTTTCAATTGCTGCAATATCAGCTCTTGTCTGTTGATATTCAAAAGTGTAATAATACCCTACCTGAGGGTTTGTCGACGAGTAATCACCCCTTATGTCATAAGGTAACAAAACTTTTAAAAAAGATTCTATATTAGTATCATCGTTGAGGTCGAATAAGCTAGTAACAAATTTTTTTGGTTTATAATTATAGTCAAGTCTTTCCGGTAAATTTTTATTATTTAAATCTATTATTTTTTTGTAAAAATTAACTTGACTTTCATCCAAGGATCTTTTTTCAATTACCGCACCAGTTGATTTGTTTCTTTTTAAGTAAAGTTTTTCTATGCCATTTTCATATTCATAAATTTCTTCTATTTGGCCATTAACCTCTGTAAATTTATCATTTAGACAACCATTAGAATCCATATAGTGAGTGTCTCCAAAAAACTCAACATAGCTTAAAATTCCATTTTTTTCATACGAAAGCTGAAATATTTTTTGTGAGCCTTTATTATTTAGACCAGTATAATATTCCAAATATATAATTTTTCCAAGTAGATAAGTTACTTTTACATCGATAGGTTTACCATCCATAGTTCCCTTGAATGTCCAGTCACCATCTCTGTAGTCATGTTTAAATTTTCCCGCAATATTTAGCTCCAATGCAACACCATAACCACTACCAAGATCTTTCATTTTCAACGAAAAACTACCATGCCAAACTCTCTCTAAATTTTTATCTTCGTAATATTCATAATTAGCGATATGCTTTCCAAATGTTATTAAATCTTTTTTTATTTCATACTCACCGGTGTATCGTTGTAAGTTAAACTGTTTTTTATCAATGATATCTAACAAAACTTCTGAATAGCTAACTCCCTCTTCTCCGATTATTGGTAACAATTTATAAATGCTATACCATTCTTCACTTTTTTTCTGTATTAAAAATTTTGTTTTAACTTCAAAAGGCATCGATTCTACAGATTCAACAACATCAACAATGTTCCCGGGAATCCCATTCGGATAATCCTCTTTTGTAAGAGATGACGGCTTTAATCCTTCTAAACCGCCTTCTATTAATATGTTTGTTCCAAACAGGTTAACATATAAATCATTCAAAATAACTGTGGGAAAATATGCATCATTTGATTCTATTTTCTCCTTAAACTTAGATTGAAAAATGCCTTTGTCAGATATTGGCTTTAACTGAGCGTACAAAAAGTTGGTGCTCAGAAAGAGCATCAAAATGAAATAATTGTTTTTCATGAGTGTAAATTTTTAATTTAGACCCGTCCCGCGGTAGTTGAGGTTTTTATTAATAAAATCAGCGTGGGACAGTTGCCGTGACTTCGTTCTAGAGGCCCGACCAAGAGCCCAACATACAAAGTACAGCAACGCCCACGCCTTAACGTGAGCGTTCTGCCACTCTCCTGTATGTTTTCGAAATGTTGGTCGGTTTCTAGAACAGGTTCGTTAGCAAACGCTAATTATGTCTTTTAAAAGGCAGAGCGCCTTTTGTGAATCAAATATACAATTATATGTTTAAAGTTTGAATTTTTTAGAGTTATTATTTGCAAAATGCATTCGCGCCTTAATAGCTTTTCTGTTTTGCTCTACCAAGCTATTTTCATACAGAGGCGCAGAGAAAAACTAAATTTGTAGTTTTTAGTTCAGTTCTTTTCTCTGACTTGTCCTAAAATAGGTTTACCCAAAAAAGTGTAAAAATGAAAGTAAAAAGTAAAGTTGTTTTAGGGGCGCACATCTTTCCTCTTTCATCTTTCACTCTTTCATTCTTTCATCTTCAGCCACATTTCGTACTTCTTATACTTTTCTCTTTGCTCTTTCGACCAAATCATGGGCTTGAAATCGCCTTTCATCCAGCTTTCGAACTGATCGAAACGATGCGGCGAAACAAGATTGCCAGACTGACCGCCCGGAAAACTGCAGCGCGAATTATCGAAATTGCCCATGTCGATAATCTGGCGAAAAGAAGCTGCCGTAAGCGTACCTTCATAGTGATGACCCGGCTGAAAAGCAACCTGACAGAGCGTATCGGTATCACCTCCAATGGCAATCTGCTCCTTGTTAAAAATCTTATCGAGCGGTTTTTGTGCGCCAAGCACATGCAGTATGCGCATTTGGTGTAATTTGCCCCATTGCCAGTCTTCGATATTGTTGCCAAATTTTTGCTTTAGGAAATCCACGCTCATGCTCATCGCTTTGATGACCGTTTCGGCCGGAGAATGCTTTAGCCATTTGCTTTTTTCGGGATTTTCGAGGATGCGCAATAGGGTAGTGGTATCATGTCCCCAAAACTCATTGTCATGAATAATTGGTGGTTTTGGCCCTGAACCTCTGAAGCCCTGAAGGCGCATTTTATTCAGTTCCTCGCCCATAATAAAATCGATGAGCGACTGTTTGAATACCTGATAAATACAGCCTCCAACAGATTCAGCAGTCAGATTACCGTCCCAGTTCAAAAATTTATCGACAGTCTGTTTGAATAGGTTTTCAACGGGCAGTTTTTGGTCTGCTGTCAGTTTTTTGAACAATTCGGCAAATTGCAAACCCGGAATGGAATGAAAATCGAGCTGCCATTCGGCAAAATCATCCATGCTGAATTTATCCTTGATTTTGAAAAGTTCTCCAAGACGAGAGGCTCTGTAACCGTTCATCCATACATTGCCCAGATCGTAGGGATAATCATCGTTCACCACTTTATTGTTACAGGTAAAAACATAGCCACGGGCTGGATTGAAGGCATGTGGCATTTCCTCGAAGGGCACAAAACCCTGCCATTCATATTCGGTAGAAGCTGCCTTTCTTGGAAAAAGGTCCTGGTCTTTTTTGCGAATGGGTATCTTGCCAGTCACATAGTAACCAATATTATTTTCTGTATCGGCATAGTTCAGATTCAGGCTCGGCGCATTGATAAAGGCGCAGGCTTTGACAAAATCGTTCCAACCCTTTGCTTTGTTCAGGTGATAAAAACCGCTAAGCATGTCATTGTCGCCCAGACAGCCCGATTGTAGACTGATTTTTTTGTCTTTCAGGCCCAATAAATCTGAGACTACAGGGCCATGATGTGTGTAAATCACCTTTTCGACATGTGGGGTTTTGCTACCTTTTATGTGAATGGTTTCTTCCAGGAATCGGCTGTCGCGCAGCTCATTGCCAAATTTATACTGACTACAGCTTGCATCGCTGAATTCCTCAATATAGCTGTCCTGCATATCGACAAAGGAGAGCGTGGCGCCCCAGGCAATATCGCGGTTGTGACCGATGAGTACCATTGGAATACCCAAAAGTGAAACGCCTGTTACTTCATATTCGGGACAAATGAGGTGATTTTCGAACCAGATATTGGGCATATTTACTGCAAGGTGTGGGTCGTTGCAAAGCACTGCCGAGGCATTTTCCATTTTATCGGGCGACACAGACCAGCTATTGCTTCCTCCCATCTTCGGCAGAAAAGGACCATTGAAAGCCTCGAGTCGACCATCGGC
>CANETR010000252.1 GCA_947441325.1 Saprospiraceae bacterium | reverse complement strand
ACTACTCCATTTCTATACCATTGATAAGACCATAGTGGTGGCACTCTGAAAAAGCCCTCCATACCAATAACTGTAGGCTCATTGTTACAAAGATATGCTATGGCAGGACCTATTTGAGGTTGAAAGTTTTCAGCTGAAAGGGAAATTACATTTGAAGAGAATGACTTACAGGTATTTTGATAGGTAATCTCTACTTTATAAGTACCTGTATCATTTGTTGTGTAGCTAAACAGCTCCGCACCTGATATTATTATGTCATTACGATACCACTGATAGGAACAACCCGAGCAGTTTATGGTTGACATGGTAGCTGAGTTTACAGGTCCCAAGGTATCAAAACACAATAGATTCGCCGTTGTGCTAATTGTTGGCCGGCTAATTGAATCTTCATTCACTGTAAAAATGGAAGAATTACTTCTACATCCAAGAGAGTCTCTAACCTCAACATAAAGGTCTGAATAGCCTGAGTTACCGACATCTGTCAACGTATAATTGACACCTGAACCTACCGGGAAAAACTCCGCTGTATTTCGCCAGCTATAAGTACAGTTTACACATGGGTTTGAAACCTCAAGGTTAGCGGCATTGGGAAAACAAATAGTATTTGGATCTCCGATAATATTTGGCTGTGCCAAACTACTGATTTGAAGCGATAAGTTACTGGAAGTTCCTACACATCCAGTGGCCAAATCAGTGACGGTAACATTAAATGTACCGGAAGAAAAAGCAAAGGTGTAGGGTCCAATACTACCATCGCTCCATTGGTAAGAGCAGGTTGGACAATCGGCATAAGGAGTAGATTGAACTACGAGTGGCTGCCCGTCACAAATTGAACTGATGAGATTACCACTTGCATTGTTTGCATAAATGGGTGGGTTAAGGTAAGGTGCATTTGTCAAAGTCGTCAATAGGTTCTGTGTACAGCCATACTGATCCAGGATACCTACCTGATAGGTGCCGGTTCTGTCTGCCAGAATTACATTTGACGTAGAGTACGATGTCGATAAGGGTGGTGTGGTCCAAACAAAACCGCAGCCAGGACAATCGAGTACCTGCAGTATTGTACCGCCAGCACCACAAAGCGTTGGAACTTCTGGAACTATTCTTGGAGAAACTTCAGGATAATTTACAAGACTGATATTTTGCGTTCCCTCACACCCATTAACGTTGGCAATAACTTTATAGACACCAGGTGTTCCGGTAGAAAAACTGGGGCCAGAGCCTGCAAAATCTCCCGTTATAAAATCGTACCAGTTGAAAGTAGAGGTGCCGGAAACGGGTGTTGATGCTGCAAAGGAGCCGGAGGTGCCATTACAAACTGTTGCAAGTGCAGGTGTTGCCACTACTGTTACAGTGGGATTAAAAGTAATATCGATGGTATCTTTACTCTCACAACCTGTGCTTAACTCCGTTGAGATCAATTCAACCCTATTAACTCCTAATCCACCCGAATATTGAAATTCGTTACCAGTAGCTGTTCCACCGCCTATTAGGTCATTCCATTCATATGAATAGGAACAGGCAGGACAATCAGGCACTGCCGTTAGTGTAGAGAATTCACCAACACAGCCATTTGATTCACCGTCAATAGTAGCGCCCCAACATCCATATTTAGCAACATAAGCATCATAACCTTGTGAGGAAATGAGTTGATAGGTAACTGAAGTTGGGTCTAAATCGGTTTGACCACTGAAATACCCCCCCATGAATAAACTACCTCTGCTATCTACAGCTAATGATTTAGGATAATCAAAGCCAGCAGATCCTATTTTTGCACCCCAAACCAAACTTCCATCAAGATAGTTATTATTCCCTGTATTAATTTTAAAAACACCAATATCCTGTTGGAACTGGGTCACTGAACCTGTGGTCTTCTGACTTATTGTTGTTATACTAGAGGGTAAAGCTCCAGATGGTAAAAGTGTTATGCTAGGAAAGTCTATGCTGAAAAAATTATTGGAACCACTAAAGCTTGAATAAGCATTACTTGATAAATAGACAGCATCACCCGATATGGATAGGGCTCCTCCATATGGTTGGTTATAAAATAGAAAAGAGCTGTTTTGATCACTAAAGATTGTTTGTATCCAGGAAATTCCGAGTCCATGTTCAGTATCATTATAACAATCCCCACTGCACCCTGTATTTGGAACAACATCCTCATTCAATTTTGCTATTACGATAGCGGAGCTCCTATTTACTGTTGATGGCACCGTATTAAATGAAAATGACTTTTTTGTAGAAGTTCCACTTACATCGTGAGAGTAAACCACACCTGTATTAGCTAAAAAGGTGAGATAACAAGCACCATTTTTTGCTTTTATATCTAAAGGATAATAATTGTTTGAAGATTCAAAAACTCTTACAGGATTAATTGTAGTTCCGTTAAGGTTCATTTTTAAGAGATACACAGAATTTGTATTATCAATATCTCCTTTATAATATTCGGTTCCGTTACTGCAATTTATAGTTATGGACGTAGGATCAGTTGTAGTTTGACTTTCCTTTACCCTTACCTCTACATTATTTGATGAAGTAGTCGATTGTTTGTAAAAAACATACAAATCATCCCCATCGGCAGAAAGTAACACAGGGCTGTAAGCATCCAAGTTATTAGGATCAGCATTGTTGTTAACTATTTGCCAACCTTTGCTCGGCCAAATATTACCCCCAGCTAAACGAAAAATATAACGACTAGCCTTATCTCTGTCGGTTTGACTGTTTGTACAGCCTAAAATCACATAATCAACATTGTTTGGTGCGGTGCCACCATTATTTCTTGCAAAACTTAAATATCCGTTGAATTGTCCACTGATAAAAACATCCCCTTCATTATCCGCTTCGATAGATGATGCCGTAAAAATTGTTCCACCTGTATGTCGCAATGACCTATGTTGTTGGTACTGCCCGCTACTGTTCAATTTGATAATTACAGCTTTAGCATCGGAAAAAGCTTGTACTGTATTTTCAACACCCGCATATTCGTATTTGAGTTCAATTGTGTCTGTTGTTTGATTTTCAACTCTAAGGAGTATGTAAACACTTCCATCATTGGTAACTGCAATTCCCTTATCTGGTCCCTCGTAACTATAGCTATAAATATATGCATTGGTACTCCAAACTGGCATTCCCTTTCCGCTATTCCAGCTTGGGTCTTTGGTGCCCTGAGAATTGGTGAATTTGTAAACTACAATGCCATCTTTAGGGGAGTCGGCCAATGGGTTACTTGGGTAACCAGGGTCATTCCTACTATAAGTTGAAATTGAATAAGCATTATCATTGGCATCGAGTACCATTCCATAGGCAAATTCAGATCCGGATCTAGACATTGTCTGATAGCCTGGTGCAGGGGGATTTGGACTATTATCACGGGCTGCCCAAAGGGTCTGCGGTGGTTGATTTTGTGCAGAAATATCTAAACAATATATCAGTAAGAAGCAGAGGGGTAAAAAAAGGCATTTCATAGCATTTGGGTTTTGCCAAGAATTCAATAGAGTGTAGTACAAAAACGATGTTAAAATAAGCCTAATTCCTGAAAATTCAAAAGAACTTTGTTAAGTTTTGAAAAAGCAATTCAACAAAAAAAAAATTTAACAAAAAAAGCTGCCCATATGGACAGCTTTTTCAAAAATATATTTGAGCTATTTTATTGCTTTACAATAGTTTTATTGCTCATTTGACCTTTGTCGTTTGTTATGTTGACCTGATAAATACCTGCAGGCCAAGACTCCGTATTAATCTGATGGTTTTGTGCAGTCAATTCCTCGCTGTGTATTAACTTTCCGCTTATATCCAGCACCTTGAGTTCATAAGTGCCGAAACTTTCAAATTCTATGTTGGCAATATTATTGGTTGGATTGGGGTATATTGATACAAGCTCTTCATCATAAGCGGTAGTTGAAGTTGCTGCAGGATTGTATGTAATTATTTTACCGCCTGCACCAACTGCCCAACCTTTGTTTGGTGAGCTAAAGTTAATATTTCCGATATTTCCTGTAATACCGCTAGTTACTGTCGACCAGTTGGTTCCTCCATTATTTGTATTCAATAATCTTCCTGATTGACCCACAGCCCATCCTTCAGAGTTTGAGGTAAAATAAACACCATATAGTGGATTGCTAACCCCAGAAGATTGAACACCCCATGTAACTCCACCATCCGTAGTTTTAATTATTGTTCCATTCAAACCAACAGCCCATCCTTCCAAATTTGAAATGAAATGCAAATTGAGCAGGGTATTATTTTGAGTTTGAATTTGATTTGTCCAAGTCGTTCCATTATCAGTAGTTTTTAAAAAATAACCACCGTCACCAACTGCAAAGACTGTACTATCATTCATAACTTGACATGAATAGATGTTTCCTCCAAATAATGAAGATTGAATGCTCCATGTGTTACCTCCGTTAGCTGTATATAAAATAACTCCTGGATCTGAAACGGAATTAGAACCGGCGTAACCTACTACCCATCCTTCAAGGTCATTCACAAAATCAACAGAATTCAGTAATTTTGTTGTTCCAGATGTTTGTGAACTCCAATTTAAACCTCCATCTGTTGTTTTATAAATTACACCTCCATCACCAACTGCCCAACCAATATT
>CANETR010000251.1 GCA_947441325.1 Saprospiraceae bacterium | reverse complement strand
TGCTGCCGGCAGCCTGCAGAATTTTTTCAACTTTCTGAAGCGTGAGCAGGGTTTGAGCCTCGATTCCATCTGGTACACCGCCATCAGCAAGCAGTGGCAATTGACCCGATAAATATAAAATTCCATTATGCTCCACACAATGTGAATAATGTCCTTTTGCAGGAGGCGGCATCAGTTCGTTTTCTATAATTTTCATAAATTTATTTGATTACTTTATTGTATTCTTCAGTGACACGATCCCAACGAATCAGGTTAAATAAGGCGCTGAGATAATCTTTTCTTTTGTTCTGATATTTTAGATAATAGGCATGCTCCCAAACATCCAAACCGAAAATTGGTGTACCTGATTTTTGAACCAGATTTTTCATTAGCGGATTATCCTGATTTGCTGTAGTCGTAATGAACAGATTTTCATTCTCATCGAGGCAGAGCCATGCCCAACCCGAACCAAAAACCTTCATCGCAGCCTCGCTGAATGCCGTTTTAAAGGCTTCGAATGAACCAAAGCCAGTATTGATTTTGTCGAGTAATTTGCCCTGCGGAGAACCGCCTGCATTCGGACCAAGGGTTCTCCAGAAAAGACTGTGGTTGAAATGTCCGCCGGCATTGTTTCTGATGGCAGTGTTATTGTCGTTGGGCATCAATTTATTAAAAATCTCTGTGAGTTCAAGATTTGCCCAAGCATGACCTTCCAAAGCTTTATTCAGATTGTTGACATAGCCTGCATGATGTTTCCCATGATGGATTTCCATGGTCATTGCATCAATATGTGGTTCCAGGGCATTGAAAGCATATTCCAAAGGCGGCAGTACATGAACAGCAGCTGCAGCAGGTGATTTTTCCTTTTCTTTATCAGAAATGACAACTGCATTTTTGGTTTTGCAGCTTTCAAACAGGATAGGCGCAGCCAAACTGCCCAAGGCCAAAATTGAACTTGTTTTTAAGAATTCTCTTTTTTTCATGTTTTTTTATTTAAAACAAAACATTTTAACGACATTCAAGAGTGCAAGTTACTATATTCTATCAAAAGATAAAAATCAAGTTCTTGTTGAATTACCTGATCGCAAACTGTTTTACCCCCAAAATCCTGCCACCTTCATCCAATACCTGCAAAATATAAGTCCCCGCAGTCATGCCCTCTGTGGGCAACATGTAAGTCGCATCATCGGAAGGCAAGCTATGGTTTTGTAATAATTGTCCTTCTATGTTGTACAAATGAACCTGTAAGGGGGATGAAACCTGTATTTTGGGAATATAAAAATTCAAATATTCCCCCAACCGAACAGGATTGGGATAAACCTTTATATCAATTTTTTCTTCCTGCCCGGCGATGTTTTCTACTTCCGTGATATGGCAGCCGGGTACTAAGCAGCCCATGCTGTCGAGTTTGAGGAGCCAGCCTTGCTGCGGTGTAGCACCAGATATTGCAATTACCTGTCCGCAAAGTACATAACCTCCGTCTGATGTGGGTTTGCAATCATATAAAATATGCTCGTTTCCCGCTGCTCCTATAGTGTAAAATGTTCTTCCCCAAAGACTGTCTCCCTGAGGAGATAATTTTACTGCTATACCTTTGGCTATGCTTTGTTCTACAACCATTCCAAAGGCCATGAGACTGCTGTCTTCTTTTTCTATGGTTTTTATAAAAGAGAGTTCATAAGTAGGGGTTTCTCCCAAAATTTGCCTGTCCCAAACAAAATTTAGATTTGAATCTAATTTGTATATGTAAGAGTCAAATAATACAGGATGGGGGGGGGCAGTTTGTAACTCCGTACCAATTCCCGTTGACACCAACCAACCTCCATCCTTGGTTTTGATAATATCTTTTGGGACTCCCAATAACCATCTTGTGTTACTTGTTCCGGGCTTTATTGTAGTGGTTGTATAGATGTTTTCTATATTGCCAAGACTGTCGATCCACCAAATTTGATGCATCATTTCGTAGTTCGAGGTCGTTGCCCAAATCCATTTCCATTTTCTGGCTATCATGATGATTTGCCCACCAATATTCCTTAATACAGGCCATTCTTCCCTATAGTAAAGTGAACTGCTTCCGTATGTTCGATACCATTCCTCATTGCCCAAACTATCTGTTTTGGTTAATAATATTTTAGAATCTAAATCTGTGCTTGGTTGAATTGAAGACCCTATATAATAACCCCCATCATCTGCAAAACATAAGCCGTCACCTCTGATAAAATTTCCTGTATCATTGGGACTGTAAAATTTTCGCAGCCAAATCGTGTCCCCATTACTGTTATAATTAAATAAACAAGCTTTATCTCCATATCCAAACTCTGTACCTGCTGTTATAAAACTATAGTCATTTTTTTTTGTGAGGTTCGCTTGTAAGGCTCCTATATGCCTAATGCCTCCCTCTCCTATAATGGATCTATGCCAAAGAATCTGTCCTGAACTATCAGCAGAAGCAAAAATAGCCTGTGTACGGCCTTGGTATTGAAGTGATGTTGCGCCCAAAGCTGTTAAAAAATACCCACTGCCCACAGGTTCAACAGAAGAATAACCAAAGGCTTGAAATCCTAAATTTTGCCTGTGGTTAAATGTTATTTGCGCAAATATATCAGCACTCAAAAACATTAAAATGAGTATGATTCTCATATAATAAAAAATAAAGGGAGTACCAAAAATGGTACTCCCAGTTTCAAAATTAATTACACACAACAAAGGAATTGGCTTTTGATTTCCATCCATTACCCTCCAAATATACATAATAAGTTCCAGCTGCCCAATGTGCGACATTGAATATCTCGTTATTTTTATCAGCATTGACAGGTATTACAAGCAACAAACGTCCATAAGCATCTACCACTTTTAACATTGCTTCCTTTTTGCCTTCCGGTAGTATATAGCCAATTATAGCAAATTGCGATGCAGGATTGGGTTGTGCCCAAACTTCCCCCTTTGCTGTTTCAGGGTCTTTTGCTTCCTGCATAATTGGTCGGGCTTCTATTTCCTCCGGCAAAAGTGCGGGACGGCGGAAGTTATGCCCAAAAGCGTAGTTGAGTATGCTTTGTGCTTGTGTCACCGCACGGTTATAGTTCTTTCCGGACAAAGCAAGCAGAACAGCATAGTCGCTGCTATCCATACTTTGTAGCGGAATCCCGGCAGTATCTATTCTGTAAAGTAATTCATGTAAGGTTTTATAGTCATTAAAAGCAACTGTTTGGCTATCGGTCAGGTTGTATAAAACGGGAATACTGTCCAAAACCTTTCCTGATTCAGCCCAATCCTTTGTTTGACGTAAAAGTTCCACGCGTGTATAGGCTGTTTCCAAACTTGGGATTAACTGCAGCCAAGTATGAATGCTATCTAATTTAATCCCACTTGTATCGTTCAGGTGATTCCGAATAATACGATAGGTATAGTTGAATTTTAACCCAAAAAGATATGACAGCTCACTTTCTGCGCCGGTTCTGTCTGTTGTATTTTCCATAGCGGTATATAGTGCTTCAATTTCGGAAGCATCAAAGCGGTCGCTTTCACGCAGATAATTCATAAAGGAAACCGAGCGCAAAATATCAGGGTTATCCTCTAAGACCAACATAATATCAGCCACATCAAATTCACTGTTGTCTATCATAGCAAGCAAAACGGATTCTGAAATCCAAGGAGAAAAGCCTCTCAGGTCATTCGCAATAGAGCTTGCATTGCTGTTGTCTGCATAAACAACTTGATCCAGCCAATAGGGGGTATCGCCGTTGTCTATCAGACTATTGATAGCTGTGTTTTTTGAATCAAATTCATCGGATACATTTGTAAAATTACTGACTAATTCATCATACTCGGCAATGCTTATCTGATCCGAAACCGGATTTCCCGCAGTATTGGAGGAATCGGAGAGTTGGCTTTGACACCCAATCTGATTTGATGTTGAGAATGCAAAAACATTCCTTCTAAATACCGGCTCCTCATTGGTAGAGTCCTGATAATAAAAATAAGTCACCGGCGATTGATAGAGACTGTCAAAATTATTGACATTGAATACGAGTGTATTTCCAAATTCATTACTGGTCGGTACATTTGGCGAACCTTGACGCAAGGCTATCACTTCCCTGTCATTGATACTATCTCCATAAGCTGTAATATCGGACCAATTGCTGCTATGTGTGTTACAGGAATAATTAAGTCCTAAAAAAGGAGATCCTGACATTGCATTTGTTCCATTTGCCAAATGCCCGAATTGTATGGAAGCAAGTTTATTATTATAAAAAACATTATAAACCCTCCCTAAACTTGAAGACCTTGTACCCAAACGCGCAGCATTGGTGGGGTTAGAAACTGAATTGCTAAATTGGTTTTCTGTAACAATAAAGCCCAAAGCCTCATTCATGGAAACTCCCTCATGTATATTGGAAGTACCTTTACGTTTTTTTGGAAATCCGCCCACCTCAAATTCGGATCGGGCAATTTCCAAATTATTCACCCCATCATTAAATACCCCATAGTGACAATCCCTGAAAAGGCATCTGTCAATTACTGGAGCATAAACCCTAGTTCCCACGCTGCTCACACGAATACCGTCGAATAATCTGTAAAAAACTGTAGTGTCATAGCTTGTACAACCACTGCCTTTGCAAATATGATAGACCAGAAAACCGG
>CANETR010000250.1 GCA_947441325.1 Saprospiraceae bacterium | reverse complement strand
GAAGAAAAGAATAAAATTGAGATGATCAAAGCCTTTATTAAAATTGGAAAACTGAGTCTTGAAGAAATTGCAACTGCGGCTAAAGTGCCATTGGACTATGTCGTAAATATTGCGAATAGTTAAAATTGTTAGTCCCGCAACTTACATAAAAGAAAAGGCTAGCAAAACAATAACAGTTATAAGCACAAACATTAGCATCAAATAGTAGAAAGAATTGCTACGATAAACCCTGAACATCATTTCAATAAGTTCATTCCACTCATAGCCTCTACCAAATCCTTCGCGTACCATATAAAAATATTTTCGCTGCCCGCGCAAGGCTCCACTACCGTGCTTTTTCAGAATAAAAAAATCGTCATTTAAAAAAACACATTCAAAAAGTTCGTGTTTATCTCCATGTTTAACGATTAAACCACCAACTGAGTTTTCCCAACTGCCTTTGCTGATATCACCATCCAAGATATGAAGATAGCTGCCGTCCTCCTGAAAAATATGCAGCACATTTTCCTGAAAATTCACATCATCTCTTACTTCGAGCCAACGAGTATCCAGAAAAAAATCTTCATCCAATCCTTTACTGTGCTTCGCCAGGTGATCCATACAAAAGTCAATTCCTTCATCTAAAGATTGGAATTCGGGTAATTCACCATTTACGGTACTGACTATATTTTCGACAAAAGACACAGATTTATTTTAAATATTTTTCTCGTCAATGCTAACGAAATGATGACTTGAATAATTGTAGAAATGCTATTTATGACTTTTTATAATTTTTTTCATAAATGCTTATCCAATCCTGTACCGACATTTTACGGGCAAGTTCCGCGAAAAGGTTGTAAGGAATCAGCTCTGGTTTTTTGAAACGGATACAGCTTTTGCCCATATCCAATTTTCCTTTGACCTGTTTTGAATATTCTTCCTGAAACCATCTCAAGAGCTCAGAATCGGCATATATGCCCATGTGATAAACAGCAATATGACTCTTTTGAGAAGCCAGGTTCAGGAAGGGAAGCGGCAGTTTAACATCGCAATGGTAGCCTGCAGGGTAAATACTGTGCGGAACCACATAACCAATCATGCCATAGCTCATGCATTCCTGAAATCCTTCTGGTAAATTTTCAGAAAAAATTTTTCGCAGTTCTTGCATGGCAGTTTTCCTGTCCTCTGGCAATTGTTCAATATAATTTTCGACCGTCATGAGTAGAATTTTACCAAAAATAACAAAAGCACTCCAAAACGAAATGCTTTTATTAAATATTTTATTTGCACTTACCTAAATTCGTAGGTTGTCCCACGCAATTGTGTCAATAAGGTTTGCGCTTCATCGGTAGCAGTAGCCCTGCCTTCAATCTTTGGAGAAACCGGCGAATTTTCTCTGAGATAAAAACCAGACTAATTGAAGCAGAAAAAAGAAGCAATAAACCCGAAAAAAGTCCAAACTGCTTCCCCAAATTTATTTTATCATCAAAATTATTCTGTTTCATGTTGGATTGATTTATTAGCAAGAGTACACAAATCTAGTTTTTGTTTTAGTTTAACTCCGTGATATTTATCATTTGAAGATAAATTATTCCGATAAATTATTAAATTTGATTTAATTTGTCAACAAAAAAGATCAAATCTTAAATCAGAAAATGCTCTGGTACAAAATTTGTCAGCAAAATTCAATACAAAATTCAACAAATCAGATATGAAAACCTTAAAAATCATTACACTTTGCTTCCTATCTGCAAGCATTTTTATAGCCTGCAAAAAAGATAATTCCGACTGGTCGTCTGAACAGGACAATGCGATTGCATCGGAGCTTTTCCAAGACATATACAAACAGTTGGATGAGGCTGCACAATCTGAAGGCAGTCTGAAAAGCTGTGCAGTGGTAACTATCTCAAGCATCGATACCGTTTTTCCAAAAACTGTGACAATAGATTTCGGTACTGGTTGTACAGGCAGCGACGGCCGCACCCGTTCTGGTTCAATCAATGCTGTATTCTCGGGCAGGTGGCGAAATGCTGGCTCTATTGTCAGTATAAGCACCAATAATTATTTTGTAAATGGCTATGCAGTAAGTGGTAATGTTACTATCACCAATAATGGCAGAAATGCTGCCCAAAATCTTTCTTACACTGTTGTTGTAAGCAATGGCACTATCTCCGATGCAAATCAAAACAGTCATCAATGGAACGGCAGCACAAGCTATGAGTGGGTTCAGGGCGAAAGTACTACTTTCTTTACAAATGGTCTGAGCGGAATTACTGACGATGTGTACCATATCATAGGTAGTTCCAGTGGTGTAAACAGAAATGGCCGCAACTATACAGCAACAATCACTGAACGTCTGGTAAGGGCGCTCAACTGCAAGTGGATAACCGATGGTACTATTGAAATTACGCCGGATAATGCCGACACTAGAACCATTAATTTTGGTGATGGAAATTGTGACGCAACGGTAACTTTAAGCTTGAGAAACTGGTCAACAAATTTTGTCTTGCCATAACATTCCTTTTTTATCATAAAAAACAGCTCCCTAGTCTATTGATTTTGGAGCTTTTTTTATGAATAATTTTGAATATTATATTATACATTTTTGGCTTTTTAATTACTTTTGCATAATATAATTTACATGCTAACTTAATTATTATGTTGTTTAATGAGATTAAAATCAAAGACGTTAAGGTGAAGAGCGGACAACTGGTTAAGATTTTGAGAAAAAATGCCAAACTCAGCCAGGAAGAATTAGCCGAACAGCTAAATTTATCGAGACTTACGATTCAACACCTCGAATCTGGCAAAAACTTCACGATTGATACCTTTTTAAAGGTTATGCGGCACTTTGATCTACTTGGAGATATTTACAAAATACTGGACGATAAAATTGATGAACAAGACAATCTAATCTCATTGTACTGATTATGCCGAAAAATAATCTTATTAATGTCATTTGTTTTGAAACCGAAATTGGCATTTTGGGCTTCGATGACCAAAAAAACAGATCTTATTTCCAATTCAATCAACAATATTTGGAAAGTGGAAAGTATAAACAACTGCTGCCGCTAAGCTCGCTTATAAAAAGAACGGCTCAAACTCAGGCTTTTAGTCAGTACAATAATGACTGTTTTAGAGGTCTGCCTCCAATGTTTGCTGATTCACTTCCAGATGCTTTTGGAAACTTGATTTTCAGAAAATGGCTTGAAAGTCAAGAAGAGGATTTTAGAAAAATTAGCATACTCGAACAGCTGGCTTATGTTGGAAAAAGAGGTATGGGGGCATTAGAATACTTGCCAGCTAAAGTGCTTCCCGATGGCAATTCTATCAATTTAGATGAAATTCTATCCGTAATGGAAATGGTCTTATCTAACAAATCAATTACAAAATCGGATCATTTAAATCATGAATCACTCTTAAATATTTTCAAAATTGGCAGCTCTACAGGTGGTGCAAGACCTAAAATTCTAATTTCAGAAAATAAAATCAACGGACAAATTATTCCCGGAGATCTTGTTTGCTCAGAAGAATACAATCATTATCTGGTAAAACTATCCCTGAATGAACCAGGGTTCAATCGAGAACAAATTGAATACTGTTATTACTTGACAGCTATTGAACTTGGAATCAATATGATGCCTTCTAAATTAATTGATAATAAACATTTTGCAACATTAAGATTCGACAGGACTCAAGGCAGAAAGAAACATATCTTAAGCGCATGCGGCATGAGTGGCTGGGATTTTAATGATCCCAAAGTTTCAACTTATGAAAATCTGTTTGACCTGTCCATCTTCCTTAAATTACCTCAAAAAGAGATTGAAGAGCTATTCAAAAGAATGATTTTCAACTTAATTTTTGCTAACAGAGATGATCATTTAAAAAATCATAGTTTTATTTATAACGAAACAAATGATTGCTGGAATTTGTCCCCAGCATACGACCTAACCTATTCTTTAAATCCTCTTTTAAACTACAATAAAATAACCCGGGCACTTTCAATTAATGGAAAAAGAAATGATATTAAGTTATCTGACCTTTTATCTATAGCGGAGCGTTACACCATAAAAAATGCTACTAAAATAATTGAAGAAACTATCTCACATACTGAACTTTGGTTGCTTAAAGCCAATCAAATTGGCATCCCAAAAAAGGTGATTACAAATATAAACCTCGATTTTTACAGGCAACTTTGATGTCTTGAAACAAGTACAAAAAACCCTTCCAAATCCATTATTGTCAATAAGGATCAAACTGTGTTTTCCTGAACGGCACATTGATAAAGCCCAATGAACCAGGACGTACGCGCAGGAAAAAATTCCATGTTTTGGGCTCGGGCTGCCAACTCAAACCCATTTCCCAACAATGTAAATTGCGCGAAAAGGTAAAATCGGGATAAGTGATTCTTTTTTTACTAAAATCGTAACCAATGCGCGGTATGCCAATACTCCAGCCCTTTGATAGATTCAATCCGGCACTGAGTGAAAGTTCATTCGCCGTGATAAGCAAACTATCTATTCCTTCGACGTATTGTCTGGCTACTCGCAGATTATAATTAATATTCAAATTCTGTAAAAGCTTAAATTCTGCATTTTGCTTTGCCTGTTTGGGATCGGGTTTTGCCCCCTGAGGCTTGAAAAG
>CANETR010000249.1 GCA_947441325.1 Saprospiraceae bacterium | reverse complement strand
TAGTGCATCAGACAAGATATTGGAGAAGACCCCAAATTCGTTTTCCTTTTAACCTTTTCACCAATGGCCTGATAGGAAGAACTGCCGATATGATAAAGGTATTTATATCCAATGGCTATGCCATTATAAACCTAGATGCAAGAGGTTCGGGAGCTTCTTTCGGGTACCGTGAACACCCATGGTCGGACGATGAAGTAAAGGACGGTGACGAGGTTTTAAATTGGATTTCAAGTCAATCCTGGTCAAATGGAAAATGCGGGTCGATGGGCGTTTCATATGGAGGTACAGCAGCAGAATTTCTTGCCTGCAACCATCATCCCTCTTTGAAAGCCGTTGTACTAATGTTTTCTCTTTTCGATGTTTATGAAGACAATGCCTTCCCCGGGGGCATACACAATGTTTGGTTTACCCGAGGTTGGGGCGAGGCTAATGCCAAAATGGACAGAAATGAACTGCCTGCAAATTATGAAAAACTCAAATGGCTCATAAAAGGGGTTGCTCCTGTAAAAAAAGAGAAGAGGACGCTTAAAAAAGCGGTTGCCTCACACCTCAACAACAGAAATGTACATGAGGCTGCTCAAAGTATCGATTATAGAGACGAAGTGCCAACTAAGGAAATCACCTGCAGGGTTGATAAGTTCAGTCCACACAATTATACCGATAAGCTAAATGCATCGGGCGTAGCAGTTTATTCCTATAGCGGCTGGCATGACGGGGCTTATCAGCATGCGGCCATTAAAAGACATATTAATCTAAACAATCCGAAAAATAAACTCCTTATTGGCCCCTGGGAACATGGCGGAGCTTTCAATATCAGCCCTTTTACAAGGAGTAATGCTGGTTTTGACCATGCTGCGGAATTGTTGAAGTTTTTCGACCATCATCTCAAAGATGTCAAAAACGGATTGTACGAGGAACCAAATATTCATTATTTTACAATAGGGGCAGAAAAATGGCAGGGTACTGAAAATTGGCCACCAAAATCATCGGTTTATAGTTTACATTTAGACAATAATAATACCTTATCAGAAAAAATACCCCGAGTAGATGCCAGTACTAGCATCAGTGAAAAAAATAGTTTTGGCAGCGGAGAGATAAATCGATGGACTGCGGTAAACGGAAAAGTGAGAAGCCCTTTTACTTACCTGGGCTGGGAAGAGAGAACCCGGAAATTAGTACATTATAAGTCCAAAACCTTGGAAAAAAATTTGGAAATTTCGGGGCATCCCACAGTAAACATTTTTACCAGCTTGAACACCTGCGATGGGGCACTTTTTATATATCTTGAAGAAGAGGACAGCCTTGGCTATGTATATCACGTAACCGAAGGTCAACTAAAAGCAAGCCATAGAAAAATTACAGAAAACGGTATCTACTGCGAATCTGTAGCGCAGCGTAGTCACAGTTTTAAAGATGAAGAAAGGCTAATGCCCAAAGAGGTTTTTGAGATGAATTTTGATCTCTTGCCTATATCATGGGAGTTTAAAAAAGGTAGTAAAATAAGAATTTCCATTTCGGGAGCAGATAAAGATATCTTCGAAATTGTATATCCTGAAGGTTATGAAATGGAGGTTTACTACGGTGAAAAATATCCTTCCAGAATAAATTTTCCTGTCATTCTCCAAAAATAGAAATCTTTTAATTGCAAGACGAATGGTAAAATGCCATTCTATAGCTTCTTTTTTATGTAATCTGGAAGGCTATTAGCTAATTCACCATCTCTATCTAACTTAAAAGATTTTTTTCAAGGCATCGGTCATTTCTCCCATAAACTGAAGTGCAGTTTCTTTTAACCTCTCTTCCAATGCATTGGCCTGGTTTTCATTTAACTGATTGGGGCTTGCTTCTGTGAAATAGATTTTGGGACTGCTGGCGGCTTTTGAATCCATAATCATGTGGCTTTCAGTAAAGCTGAGTATTAGTTCCTTGCCGGCTTTGCCATTGGTAGGAACTGCAAAAATACTGACAGCATTTGACGACTCATCAATGATTCTGTAAAATGCTCTCATATCTTCCTTGCCAGGATTTAACATAAAAATACCACGCTCGCTAATCATTAAAAGCATTGATTCTAAGGTTGCCAAAGCTATATTTCTCAATGTTTCAGGCATTTTTTCAAGTTGAGCCATGTTTTCACTTGTCAAATTTATATCAACAGCCCAGATTTTGCCATATAACTTTTTTAGAAGAACAGATTGCGCATTTTTTTCAAAATCGGAACTGAATTCTGCTTCCAGTTTTTGTGTCAACTCCATGTCTTTTTCTTTCATGCTATAACTTTTAAAATATGAGATAAAAGTAATTTATAAGAATTTACAAGAAAGGGCCCTCATAATGAAAGCCCTTTGGAATTATTTATAACAATGATCTTATTAGCTTATAATATCAAATCCAGTGTATTTTCTCAAGGCTTCAGGAATAACAATTCCCTCCGGAGTTTGATTATTCTCGAGTAAGGTAGCAACAATACGCGGCAGCGCCAAGGCAGAGCCATTCAGCGTATGAGCCAACTGTGTTCCTTTTCCATCTTTGCTCTTAAATCTCAATTTCAGACGATTCGATTGGAAAACATCAAAATTAGAAACGGAAGAAACCTCTAACCAGCGTTTTTGAGCAGCAGAAAAGGTTTCGAAATCAAATGTCATGGCTGAGGCAAAGCCAGTATCGCCACCACAAAGTCTTAGAATGCGGTAGGGAAGTCCTAATTTATGCAAAAGGCCTTCGACATGCTCGATCATTTCCACATGTCTGTCATTAGAGCGTTCGGGATGTTCAATGCAGACAATTTCTACCTTGTCAAACTGGTGCAGTCGGTTCAGACCCCTCACATGCGCTCCATAAGATCCGGCTTCTCGTCTGAAACAAGGAGTATAACCTGTAATTTTTATCGGAAACTGTTCTTCGTCCAAAATCACATCGCGGTAAATATTGGTGAGAGGAACCTCGGCTGTAGGAATCAAATAAAGATCATCGACCTGACAGTGATACATTTGGCCTTCCTTGTCGGGCAATTGTCCAGTACCCATTGCCGAGGCGGCATTCACGAGATGAGGAGGCATGTTTTCGATGTATCCAGCCTTTTCCGCTTCATCGAGGAAGAAGTTAATAAGTGCGCGTTGTAATTTTGCACCCTTTCCTGTGTAGAGTGGAAAGCCTGCGCCAGTTATTTTAACACCAGTTTCAAAATCTATCAGTTTGTATTTGGCAGCCAATTCCCAGTGGGGAAGGGCATCGGCAGGAAGTTCAGGTAAATTCGGACAGTCTTTATATACTTCATTTTCCTCAGCACTTTTGCCATGAGGAACAAGTGCTTTAAGACAGTTAGGAACCAAAAGTAACAAGGCCTGTAATTCATCCTGAATGGTTTTTGAATCTACATCTAGCTGTTCAATCTTGTTTTTTAGCTCTGTAGTTGCCGTTTTTGCCGCATCTGCAGCATCTTTTTTGCCATCTTTCATCAAAAGACCGATTTCTTTTGAAAGGCGGTTTAGCTCAGCCTTTATTTCATCGCTCTCTTTTTGGATGTTTTTTCTTTTATCATCGGCAGCAATAATGCGGTCTAAAATTTCAGGATCCTTGTATCCTCTTTTTTCAAGACTAAGCTGAACACGTGCTTTTTCATCACGTATAAATTGAACGGGTAGCATATTAAGGTAAAATTATTTTATTTAAATTAAGGTATAATGCTGATTTGAACCAAAAAACCAATTATTTGCAAAGATAGTATTTGAAATTAAAAATTATATTTATTTTTGGCTCGGATTATGACATTTGATATGTCATTGGCAACAAAAATCTGCTTTGAGCGTTTAGTAATCATATCCCCTCAAACTGCAAAGAGCAGTTCCAATCCTCTTCAAATCTTCAACCGCAATTTTACAGTAAATTTCCTGCAGATTGTATTTTATTTACTGTTCTTCCCAACAGACCTCTTTGAGGGTGCGCTGTTAAAAAATTAAAGGCAATTAGTCTTATCTATCTGTAACCATTTAATTCAAATTATAAACTGACTGTATGTACAACATACTTCAACTGAACGAGATGCTTGTGCCCGATCTTAGGGACATTGCTGAAAAGCTCGACGTGAAAGGCTTTAAGCGACTCACAAAAAAAGAACTGATTTATAAAATTGTAGAATATCAAACTTCTGGTCCATCCGATGATGAACTGTCTGAACAATTGGACAGTCAGCCCAATCCAAAACCTGAAGTAGAAAATAATTCAAAAAAAGAGAGATTTGAGTCGGTAGATGAGATAAAATCCTTGAAATCTTCTGATAATACCGAAGAATCAGGTCAGGAGAAGAAATTGAGAACAAGGAAGATTAAAGTTGAAAAAGGGGGAGAAGAAGTCGTTAATGAAAATCCTGAGAAAAAAGAAGCGAAGGAAAACAGAGAACAAAGGGAACAAAATCAAAATCTCGAACACAAAGAAAACAGAGAACGACGCGAGCAAAATCAAAATCGCGATCAAAAAGAGAATAGAGAACGACGCGAGCAAAATCAAAATCGCGAACAAAATCAAAATCGCGAGCAAAATCAAAACCGCGAGCAAAATCAAAACCGCGAACAAAATCAAAACCGCGAACAAAATCAAAACCGCGAACAAAATCAAAACCGCGAACAAAATCAAAACCGCGAAC
>CANETR010000248.1 GCA_947441325.1 Saprospiraceae bacterium | reverse complement strand
TCCCCCCATTTCTGTTGGATTATTTTATGAAAATCTGGAAAAACCGATGCAGGGAGGAACCGGACACACCCAAAATGTATGTTTAACGCATAATATTCCCATATTTAACCAAACTATTTATTTCGATTGGTTAAACGCTTAATAAGATTTACACTGTATTAATTATATTTTTCAAAAGGGAAAAGAAAGAACACAGCTTAAATCTTTTTGCAGTTAAATGCAGTTTAGTTTGGCTGATGATGAATTTGGAGTTCTTAACGCTTTTAGATAATGTTTAAAAAATAACATGATTGCAATACATAACATTGAAAAGGTAAGTTTTGAAGCAAATTGTATGACCCTTCAAATGGATGGAGAGGCCTTGATACTTCATTTGGACAAGTTATCACCCAAGCTATTGAAGGCAAATAAAATAGAGAGAGAAGGGTATAAAATTTCACCTTCGGGTTATGGAATTCATTGGCCTTTAATAGATGAGGACATTTCAATAGAAGCAATGTTGAAAAATCGCAAATGAAAAGGGATGGCCTGTGACAATTTGTCAAAGCAGTTAGAATCTTTACCGTTAAGCGGTCTAAATAATAAGCTGATAACTAGTAGCTCTACCCGCTCCTTTCATTAGAAACACATTCATTTCTGTTAATTCTTGCAAGTCTCTGGTTGCTGTTGCTTTAGATGTGCCTGTTATACTTATATATTTTTTTACATTCATTCCACCCTTGAATCCATTAAAGCCTTCTTCCAATATTCTATTAATGACCTTTCTTTGACGTTCATTAAAATCTTTATCATACTTATCAAAGAATTTCACCTTTTTGACAGTAAACTGAATTGTTTTTTCAGCATCATCCTGTGCAAAAATTATAATTGAAGCAAACCATTGTATCCACTTTGTAAGGTCTAATTTTTGTTGAGCATTCTGTAATGCTATATAATAGGCTGATCGGTTTTCTTCAATAGATTTTGAAATACTAAACATAATAGGATGATCAAATCCTTGAGAAAGAGCTTTTTCTGCTATGGCTCTTCCAATTCTTCCGTTTCCATCTTCAAAAGGGTGAATGGATTCAAAATAAAGATGGGCAACTGCTGCTTTAATAATGGGGGAACTAATTTCACTTTTATTATACCATTCAATAAACCTCTTCATTTCTTTTGAAATATTTTTGGATGGGGGAGCTTCAAAATGAACCTTAGGGTTTGATGCAGATCCTGATATTACTTGCATAGGTTCAGTGCCTTTTCTCCATTGTCCTGCATTGATTCGATTGTTATTCCCCATAAGGAGTTTATGCCATTCAAGAATCTTACTTTCAGTAAGTGGTTGTCTATAAGTGTTTCTTACATCAATTATTAATTGACTTAATCCAATGGCATTTTTATCTTTTGGTTCTTTTGAAATAGGTAATCCAAGATTTTTTCTAATGGATGACATTACATCTATTCTGTTTATTATCTCTCCTTCAATTTCAGATGTTTTGATTGCTTCTGAGACCATTATCTGTATTATCGTTTCTGTACTTATGTCTTCTGGTAATGCAGAGATGATACCTTTTAGTTCTCCGGCTTTTAACATGAACTTCATCAATACATTATCTATTGATGAGCTATCAAATGTAAATTCAGGCCAATTTTTGTGTTGCCAATTATACATAATGAGCCGATTTGGTTACTTTATCGGCTCAAATATACGAATAAAATGAGCTGATTTATATTTATTTACGGCTCAAGATGGATTAAAACTCAATAATCTCACGCCTTCGCCAAGAGGAGTTTCGCTTTTTGTAGCCCTTCTTCTTTCTTGTTATATAGTTTTTTTAAATGTTGGTTCTGCAGGAATTATTACTGAGAACCTCCGGAAGGTATAAAAGTCCATGGGATGATTTATAAATAAAATAGTCTATCTTTATTTATAAATAAACCGGAACAAAATTTTTGGTAATTCATTCCATTATCTTACCAGACTAAAATAAAAAATATAATTTGAAGATGAATTTAAAAGAGTTGAAACCAAGAAAGGCACTGAATAAAGCCTTTTTAAAAGTAAAACCAAACAGAATTGACATTGAAGGTTTCAAGACCCATCTCATTACTTTACTAGACAGAACAAATGACACGGAAAGCGAGGAGTTTCATAAAAACTTAGTTTCGGACTTTCTTAAAGACACATATTACAAGCAAACCCATTTTATAAATACGAAAGGTCGAAACGATCTTGTTATTCATAACGGACAACATGCGAACTCGACGGTTGGCGTGATCATTGAAGCGAAAAAGCCGACCAACAAAGCCGAAATGATTAGCACCAAAAAACTGAATGCAAAAGCGTTTCAGGAATTGGTGTTGTATTACTTACGAGAGAGAATTACACATAAAAATATCGAAGTAAAATATTTAGTTGCGACCAATATTAATGAATGGTTCATTTTTGACGCTACACTATTCGACAGACTTTTCGCTCAAAATAAAATTTTTGTAAAACAATTCAATGACTTTGAAGACGGACGTTTGGCGGGTACCAAAACCGACTTTTTCTACAAACAAATTGCCGAGCCGTTTATTGACAGCATTACTTCTGAAATTGAATTTACTTACTTCAACCTTCAGGACTTTCAAAAACCGTTACGCAATACCGACAAAGCAGACGATAACTCGCTCATTGCTTTATTCAAGCTTTTATCGCCAGAACATCTTTTAAAACTTCCCTTTACCAACGACAGTAACAGCCTTGACAAACGATTTTATGGTGAGTTGTTGCACATCATCGGCTTGACCGAAACCAAAGAAGGAAGCAAAAAACTGATTGAGAGAAACAAAGCAGGTGAACGACACCCGGGAACAATCATTGAAGCTACGATTATTCAGCTTGACAGCTTAGATAAACTGAGCCGGCTTGAAAAGACATACCAATTTGGGAATACGCAGGAGGAACGACTTTTTAATGTGGCCCTGGAACTTTCCATCACTTGGATTAATCGCATTTTGTTCTTGAAGTTGTTGGAAGCCCAACTCATCACTTATCACAAAGGTGACAAATCGTATTCCTTTCTCAATCTTGACAAAATAAAGAACTATGACGATCTGAACGACTTGTTTTTTCAAGTGTTGGCGCGCAAATATGAAGATCGAAACGAAGATGTAAAAAAGGCATTTGAAAAAACGCCTTATCTCAATTCTTCGCTTTTCGCGCCGACGGACATTGAGCAGGTTACCTTGTTTATCAGCAACCTGAAAGACGATAAAACCATTCCGATATTTTCACAAACGGTATTGAAAGACCAGCAAGGTAAAAAGCGAACAGGCAAAATTTCCACGCTGCAATATTTCTTTGAGTTTTTAGATGCTTACGATTTTGGAGCAGAAGGCGGTGAAGAAATTCAGGAAGACAATAAAACACTTATTAATGCTTCGGTTCTCGGATTAATTTTCGAGAAAATAAATGGTTACAAAGACGGTTCATTTTTCACTCCCGGTTTCATCACCATGTATATGTGTCGTGAAACCATTCGCAAAGCCGTTGTGCAGAAATTCAACGAAACCCAAGAATGGAATTGTACCACGCTAGAAGAAATTTACGATAAGATTGAAGACCGGAAAGAAGCCAATAAAATTGTAAATAGCGTCAAAATTTGTGATCCTGCCGTTGGTTCTGGCCACTTTTTGGTTTCCGCCCTTAATGAAATGATTGCGGTTAAAAATGACTTGAAAATCCTGCAAGACCGGGACGGAAAGCGCTTGAAAGAGTATCAGGTGGAAGTGGTAAATGATGAATTGATTGTAACAGACGAAGAAGGTGAACTCTTTGAATACAACCCAAACAACAAAGAAAGTCAGCGAATACAAGAAACGCTTTTCCACGAAAAGCAAACCATTATTGAAAACTGCCTTTTCGGCGTGGACATCAATTCCAATTCCGTAAAAATTTGCCGTTTGCGTTTGTGGATTGAGCTTTTGAAAAATGCTTATTACAAGAACGCCACCGAATTGGAAACACTTCCTAACATTGACATCAATATAAAATGCGGTAATTCTTTGGTAAGTCGATTTGCCATTGATGCAGACTTGAAACAAGCATTGAAAAAAAGCAAATGGTCAATAGATAGTTATCGGGTAGCCGTTGACACTTACCGAAACGCTGAAAACAAGGAACAGAAAAGAGAAATGGAGCGATTGATTACCGCTATAAAGTCAGATTTTACCAGTGAAATTGAAAAACCATTTAGTAAGAAAATAAGCGAGGCAAGAGGAAAGGCTGAAATGCTGGCTACTGAAATTATTAATCTTACATCATTTGGGGAAAAAATAGACAAAAATTTAATTGACAGACAAAAAAAAGCAGTAGATGCATTATTAAAGCTAGAAACTGAGCGAGATGATATAAAAGCCAACAAGATTTTTGAAAACGCCTTTGAATGGCGTTTTGAATTTCCCGAAGTACTGAATGATGATGGCGATTTTGTGGGCTTTGATGTGGTGATTGGGAATCCGCCGTATGTACAGCTGCAAAGTATCAAAGAAATTTCAATTCAGCTTGAAAGATTTGGATATTTGACTTTCACCAGCATGGGAGACCTTTATGCATTGTTCTATGAAAAAGGAAATCAAATCTTAAAGGAAAAAGGGATCTTATGTTTCATTTCAGGTAG